>JBAUHD010000142.1:0-2846 GCA_049680085.1 Acidobacteriaceae bacterium | reverse complement strand
TGCATAGCGCGGCAGTGGACGGCACGCGCGTTCGCCACTTTGTTGCCGGAGACGCTTTCACCTTTGGCGGGGTTTCCATTCGCGTGCTTGCGCCCGCGCGCGATTACCGGCCCGGCAAAACGCCGAGCAACAACGACTCGCTGGTCCTGCAACTGCGCTACGGGCAGACCTCGGCGCTGCTGGAAGGCGATGCGGAAGTGCCGAGCGAAAAGCTGATGGTTGGGGAGGGCGATCTGCATTCAGACCTGCTGAAGGTTGGGCACCACGGCAGCATTACTTCGACGACACCGGATTTTCTGGCCGCGGTTTCGCCGTCGTATTCGGCAATTTCGGTGGGAGCCCGCAATTTTTACGGGCATCCACGGCGCGAGGTGCTGGAGCGATTGCAGAAGGCGCGGGTGCGCACTTATTTGACGGACACGGAAGGCATGTCGAGCTTTTATCTTGATGGAAAGCGCGTCACCGCCGTCGCGTGGCCGGAGCACCACCCACCCTTGGCGCGGTAAAGCTGCGCCAAGGATGGGGCACCCGTTACAGGAAGTGCAGGTCCCTCCGCTGCGTCCGCTTCCCCACCCCATCGCGCCAAAATCGCGCGCGCTGGGGACCCCGGTTCGCGGACTCCGGTCGGGATGACAAGCGTCTTTTGGACCCGCAGAGTTAGATTTGGTTTAATTACTTCGACTCAATTGAAGTGAGGCGGAAGGTAATGGTTCCCCAGAAGAGGCGGGCGCGCATCTGCACGGGGATATGGCGATTGTCGTCCGTATACCAGATCCAGATGTTGCCGCGATTCTTGACGACGCCGGCGTCGGCTGTGGGCTCGACGCGCACGGTTTGGAAAGTTCCGGCTGGGATTTTGATTTCTTCGTGGCCCTCGACCTTCATGGTGACGAGGACGGCGCGGGTGGCATCGGCAATCGGGAATTGAAAGCTCTGGCCGACGACCATGGGCTGGGAGGCCGCGTAAAAGATAGCGGAAAGCGAATCGGTCACGCAGGAAGGAATCGGGACATTGTTATGCTTGTTGATTTTTGAAACCAGATTTCGCTCAGTGACGACGGCGGTGTTGTGCGCGTAGTCGAAGGTCATGTCGCTGTTGACCTTGCGGCGGCCTTCGAGGAGCTGCTTGGAGAAACCCTGGGAGCAGCCGGTTTCGCGATTGAAGGAGGATTGGAAACGGTCGGTGACGCGAAACAGCAGATTGACGGCGCCCATGGTGTCCGCTGTGACCGAGACGCGCTGCACGTTGCCGTCCTGCTCCTGATGAAAGGCGACGACACCGGCGGGGAACACGCGCCAGTCCACCGTGTAGTTCAGCGTCTGCCTTGCGGGGAAGCTGAAGCCGGGCTGCGGGGCGCGCAGAGGCGGAAGGGACCGTGGCGTCTGCGCGCGAAGGGGGACGAGCGACAGCGCGCAGGCGAGAAGAGAGAAGAACGCGAAACGGAAAATTAAAATCGGACACTCACCTACGCGAAAATTAAAATGAGCCGCCCCACAGGCACAGCTTCAAAATGAGCGCGGCATAGATAGCCGCCGCGCCTATCAGTGCATTGTACTCGCGATGTTTTCGATACAGCGCGGAAGAAAAACAGCCCTGCTCGCCGGTCTGTGCCATTGCGGGACGCGCGCGGGGAATGAGTCGCGGCACGCGCGCCGCATAGGCATCGTAGCCGGCGAAGGTGGCGCGAAGAAACGCCTCCTCGGCGCGGATGACCGGAATGTAAATCAGCGCGAACAGGACGGCGAGAGCAACGGCGATCCACACGCTGCGGGCCGCGAGAGCGAATCCGAACGCGATCAGCATGGAGCCAAGATAAAGCGGGTTGCGGGTGTGCGCGTAGGGGCCGGTCATGGTGACTTCCGCGTTCTTCTTCACGTATCCGGAGGCGTAGCCGCGCAGCCAGAGGCCGGGGACGACGAGCAGCAGGCTCCAGGCGAGGAAGCTCGCCGAGGGCCGCGCGAGCCACAGGAAAAATGCCGCGAAGACGAACCCCAGCGGCACGCGGATGCGCTTTGCGACTCTGCTCCACCGGCCTGCCATTTAGGCCGCCACCTCGCGCAGAAGTTCGGTGGCCGCGGAAAGCACATCGGCGGGGGCGATGGTGAGAAGGCCGGCTTCGGGCGCGGCGTGGCGGGTGTGATCGCGCCTGCTCTCAGGATGGCGCAGCACGCGGAAGCTGCTGCCGAAGGGGCCGTTGCGGGCGGGATCCGTGGGACCGAAGATTCCTACGACGGGGCGGCCCAGCGCGGAGGCCAGATGCAGCGGGCCAGTGTCGCCTCCGATGACGAGGGCGGCGCGGCGGGTTACGGCGATCAGTTCCGCGATGGAGCAGCGAAGGGCGGCGGCGGCACCGTGGCTTTTCGCAACCACTTCCTCGGCGAGCGGCTCCTCGGAGGGACCCGCGTTCACGACGACGCTGTAGCCCGCGTCGCGCAACCGCGCGGCAAGCTCGCCGTAGCGCTCGGCGGGCCAGCGCTTCGCGCCCCATCCCGCTCCGGGATTGAGGAGAACGAAAGGCGCGGGCAGGGACTGCGCCCTGGTTTCGGCAACGGCGTCGAAGGGCAGCAGCGGGAGAGAGCGCGGGAGGTTGTCGCCGGCGACCGCGTTCATCACTTCGATGGCCTGTTCGATCACGTGGATTCCGCGGGTCTTGACCCGTTCTGAAAAAAAATAGCGAGCGGCGCGCTCGCGGGGGAGATCTTCGCCGATGAGCCGTTTTGCGCGCGCCCACTGGGCAATGGCCGCCGAACGCACGGCGCCCTGGAGATCGACGCAGATGTCGTATTTTTCCTGGCGCAGCTCGCGCCGGGCGGTGCGAATTTCGCGGAGAGACCTGGGGGTGAGC
>JBAUHD010000141.1:0-2592 GCA_049680085.1 Acidobacteriaceae bacterium | reverse complement strand
CGCTGCGCGTCGCGCGGAGAATGCTCATAAAAGTAGTCCAGCCCGATTTCGCCGCAGGCCAGGATGCTGTCGTCAGCCAGCAGGCTGTCGAGCTTGACCAGAGCGAAGCGGTCAATCAGCCGCGCCTCGTGCGGATGGATTCCGGCAGTCGCGTAAATTTTTGGAACACCTTCGCGGCCGGCGTAGGCGCGCGCCAGGTCGAGGGCGCCGTGCATGGTGTCTGGTCCTTCACCAATGCCGATAGAAAGAATTTCGCGCACGCCTGCGGCAAAGGCCCGCTCCAGCATGGCGTGGCGGTCGCCGTCGTAGCGAGGGCTATCGAGATGTGCGTGCGAATCGATCATGAAAGCAGGGCACAGGGAATAGAGCTCAGAGCTCAGGAAAGGCGGCTTCTTATTTGAGGCGCGCTCCTATTTCTATGTCTTCGAGGAAACCCGCGAGAACCGGCTTTCCGCCCTCGAGGGATGCGGCGACGATCATGCCGTTGGACTCGAAGCCGCGCAGCTTTCTCGGCGCGAGGTTGGCCACGATGACGACTTTGCGCCCTACCAGCGATTCGGGCGTGTAGGCTTCGGCGATTCCGGCGAGAATCTGGCGCTGCTCGTAGCCGAGGTCGACTTCGAGGCGCAGCAGCTTGTCGGCCTTGGGAATGCGCTCGGCGACTTTGATTTGCGCGACGCGCAACTCGACTTTGGCGAAGTCGTCGATGGTGATTTTTTCGGAAGCCGCGGCAGGAGCCGCAACAGCAGCCGGCGCGCCCGAGGGCACCTCTCCGGTGATGACCTCCTTGACCAGATTTTCCGTCGCCACCACCACCGCCGTTTCGCTGGTGGCCTCGGAGATCGCCACAGCAAATCCTTCCAGCGCCGCGCCCATCCGCGAGGGATGCGGCTCGGTCCTTGCGGCTGGCTTCACCTCCGCCGCCTTCTCCGGCTCCGGCGCAGCCGCCGGAGTATTCTTCTCTTCGATTTCCTTCATACGAGTCACCGCATCCTTTTCCGCACGCGGGAATACGGGCGCGATTTCGCCGAGTCTGGTGCCCGGTTTCAGCCCGCCCCACGCAATATTTTTCAAATCCGCTTTCTGAATATCGCCCAGCCCAAGCTGCGCCCAGACCTTCGCCGCCGCGTCGGGCAGCACCGGATACACCAGCGCCGTGACAATGCGAATCGCCTCTCCCGCCGTATACAGCACCTGAGCTCTATGCTGCTGCTGAAAATCGGCGGGCACATCGGGATTCTGCTTCCATGGCGCACTTGCTGTTATGTAGACGTCGGTCGCCGCTATGAGCGTCCAGACAGTTTCTAGCGCCTTCGAAAAATCGAGATCGTCAAATAGTCTGCCGCCCTTGAGAATCGCCGTTTTCGCCTCGTCCGAGACCGTCTCAGTGGTCGCCTCAACAGGCTCCGGGACCACCCCGTCGAAATACTTCCCGATCATCGTCAACGTGCGGCTCACCAGATTTCCGTAGCCATTCGCCAGGTCGGAGTTATACCGCTGCACCAGCGCGTCAAAGCTAAAACTTCCGTCCTGTCCAAACACCACCTCGCGCAGCAGGAAATACCGCAGCGCGTCCGCGCCCAGAACTTCCAGAATCGTCTCCGCACGCACAATGTTTCCGCGCGATTTCGACATCTTGCTCTCTTCAAACAGCAGCCAGCCGTGCGCGACAATGCTCTTCGGCAGCGGCAGACCCGCCGCCATGAGAAACGCCGGCCAGTAGACGCAGTGGAAGCGCGTGATTTCCTTGCCTACGATGTGCAGGTCCGCGGGCCAGTATTTTTCAAACTTCGACTCGTCGTCGCTGCCCCATCCCAACGCCGTAATGTAGTTGGCCAGCGCGTCCATCCAGACGTAGATGACGTGCTTTTCGTCGCCGGGGACGGGGATGCCCCACTTGAAGCTGGTTCGGCTGATCGACAAATCCTTCAGTCCGGCCCGGACAAAGGAGATGACTTCATTGCGCCGCGTTTCCGGACGAATGAACTCCAGATGGGATTCATACAGCTCCAAAAGTGGCCGCTCAAAGGCTGAGAGCTTGAAGAAATAGTTCTCCTCGTTGACGGTCTCGGTAATGCGCCCGCATTCCGGACAGGGCGCGCCCGGCGGCACATCCACATAGGCTTCATCACTCACGCAATATTGGCCGGTGTAGGAGCCCTTATAGATGTAGCCGCGCTCCTGGAGCAGCGTGAACAGCTTTTGGACGCCGCGTTTGTGGCGGGGCTCGGTGGTGCGGATGAAGTCGTCGTAGGTGAGCCCCATGCGGTCCCACAGCGCGCGAAACTGCGCCGAAACTTCATCGGTGAAGGTCTGCGGCGAGCATCCGGCTCGCTCCGCCGAACGCTCAATTTTCTGACCGTGCTCGTCGGTGCCGGTGAGGAAAAAAGTATCCACGCCGAGCGCGCGTTTGCGCCGGGCGATTACGTCGGCGACCACCGTGGTGTAAGTGGTGCCGATGTGCGGACGCGCGTTGACGTAGTAAATCGGGGTCGTGAGGTAGAACTTATCTGCCATGGAAGGAAAGAAAACAGCCGAATCTACTTCATCTTAACAGGGATGTGCAATGCTCCCGCATCGATGCGGACGGCG
>JBAUHD010000140.1:0-1894 GCA_049680085.1 Acidobacteriaceae bacterium | reverse complement strand
CGCGACTGCGCCTGCGCGTCGGCGCTGAAGTTCGCCATGCTCACGGATGCGAAAACCATTCCGGCGGAAACTCGCCGCAAGCTCGACCTGCTGGTGGGCAAATACCTTAGCGAAAGAGTGAAGGCTTAAACGAATGTCGATTCTGGTTGTAGGCAGTGTTGCGTTTGACACCATTGAGACTCCATCGGGCAAGGCCGAGCGCTGCCTGGGCGGGGCCGCGACCCACTTTGCGCTGGCGGCCAGCTACTTTACCGATGTGCGCGTGATCGCCGTGGTCGGCGAGGACTTTACCGCCGAGCATGAGGCCGTGCTGACGCGGCGCGGCATTGACACGCGCGGCATTGAACACGCATCCGGCAAAAGCTTTGCGTGGAGCGGCTCGTACCTCACGAATCTGAATGAGGCGCAGACACTGAACACGGAGCTGAATGTGTTCCAGAGCTTCACGCCGCGGATTCCCGCCGAGTATCAGGATTCTGAATATCTGTTTCTCGCCAATATTGATCCTGTGCTGCAAGCCGATGTGCGCGCCAAGATGCCGCGTGTGAAGCTGGTGTGCGGCGACACCATGAATTTCTGGATCAACGGTCAGGCGGAAAATCTGGCCCGCGTGCTCAAGGGGTTGGACGGGCTGCTCATCAATGACGGCGAAGCCAAGTTGCTGGCGAAGGATGCGAACCTGGTTTGCGCCGCGGAAAAAATTCTGGCAATGGGGCCGAAGAGCCTGATTGTGAAGCACGGTGAGTATGGAGCTACGGCCTTCTTCAGCGACCGTTCGTTTGGCGAGCACTGCGATGTATGCCATCCCTTCCGCGCGCCGGCGCTGCCGCTGGCGGAGGTGGTGGATCCCACTGGGGCGGGCGACTCCTTTGCCGGAGGATTTTTTGGCTACATCGCTTCGCAGAAGGAGCTGACTCCGGCGGTCTTCAAAAAGGCCATGTTCTACGGCGGTGTCATGGGGTCGTTTGCCGTGGAGCGTTTTGGCACCGCACGCTTGCAGCAGCTTGATCCCTCGGAGATTGAGAAACGATTTGTCCTCTTCCGCGAACTCTCGCACCTTGAACCCGAAGAAGCCTAAACCCGCACCATCGCCCGCCGAAGCCGAGCGGCTGGCTCTGCGCGGCGAGACCTTCATCGTCGCGTGGGTCGCGCTGCTGGTCTCGCTGTTTGCGCTGGCCTTCTGCTTTTCCCGCAACCTCATGCTGCTTTCCGGCGACGCGGTGGCGCACATCAACATTGCGCGCCGGATTCTTGATTCGATGAACCCTGGCCTGAGCGAGCTTGGCTCGGTGTGGCTGCCGCTGCCGCACTTGCTCATGCTGCCGTTTGTGTGGAAGCTGAGTTGGTGGCAGTCAGGGCTGGCCGGGGCGTTTCCTTCCATCGGCGCATACGTATTCGGAGCGGCGGGCATTTACCGGCTGGCGCGGCTGTGGCTGAAGCCTCGGCCTTCGCTCGTCGCGTTGCTGTTCTTCGCGCTCAACCCCGGCCTGCTCTACGCGCAAACCACTGCGCTGAATGAGCCGCTGTGCCTGGCGGAGATGATCTGGGCGGTACTTTTTCTGGTTGAGTATTTGCGCGCGCTCGACCGCAGCGACATCGATCGGGCCGCGCGGCTTCTGACCTTTTGCGGACTGGTGCTGGTGGCCGCCGTCTTCACCCGGTACGATGGCTGGATTTTCGCTTTCTTCGCCTGGATGATTGCGCTTGTTCCGACGTTGCGCCGCCGCGATGTGTGGCGGACGAAAGTGGGCGGGGCGTTCATTCTGTTCACCGTGATGCTGGCCGCCGCGCCGCTGCTGTGGATGGGCTACTGCCAGCACCAGTTCGGAGACTGGCTGGACTTTATGCGCGGCCCCTACTCGGCGCGCGCCATTGAGCAGCGCACCAGCAGGCC
>JBAUHD010000139.1:0-7034 GCA_049680085.1 Acidobacteriaceae bacterium | reverse complement strand
CACTCGGAAGCCTTCAAGGCCGCGGCCTACAGCGTGTGCGTCGCGCAGCAGGCCGGCGACGCCACGTTCTTCAAATTCGCCGACGCCGTGTTTGAGAATCAGGCGCAGCTCACGCCCGACGCTTCAGACGCGACCCTCGGCGACGCCGCGACCAAAGTGGGACTGAACGCCGCGAAGGTGGGCGCGTGCTCCTACACCAGCACCGCCAAGAACGCGGTGAATGCCTCCATCAAGCTTGCCCAGGACCTCAACATCAACGAAACACCGATGCTGTTCGTCAATGGCCGACAGATTCCGGTCGGCGAGGTCGCCGATCAGCAGCTTCCCTATGAGGTGCTGAAGGAGATCGTCGCCTATCAGTTCAAGCTGGACAACGGACCCCAGCAGTAATTCTCAGAAATTTTCGCGCAGCAAAAAGCCCGGCTCGACGCCGGGCTTTTGCTGCGGCAATCATGCCTAAACCGTAACTGCCTGCTCGGCGTGCACGTTCACCGGAGTGAGCCATCCATAGCGGTCTGGACGCAGCCCGTTGGCGATTCCGAAGAACTCATCCGCAAGCTGCTGCGTAATTGCGCCGGGATTGCCGTCGGCGACCGTAATGCGATCCACGCTGCGGATCGGCGTGACCTCCGCCGCTGTTCCGGTGAAGAAAACCTCGTCGGCAATGTAGAGCAGCTCGCGCGGCATCGCCTGCTCGACCACCGGAATCCCAAAGTGGCGGGCCAGCGTCAGCACCGAGTCGCGGGTAATGCCCGACAGCACCGAGTTGGCCAGCGGCGTCGTATACAGCACGCCGTTGCGGACGATGAACAGGTTCTCGCCCGAGCCTTCGGAGAGGTAGCCGTTCACGTCCAGCGCAATGCCCTCGGCGTAGCCGTTCACGTCGGCTTCCATGCGGATGAGCTGCGAGTTCAGGTAATTCCCGCCCGCCTTGGCCAGCGAAGGAGTCGTGTTCGGGGCCGAGCGGTTCCAGGAGGAAACGCAAACATCGGCTGCGTCTCCGGCGACATATTTGCCCCAGGGAAAGTTCGCCACGTAAACCTCGACCGGCGCGTTCTTCGGATTCACGCCCATCTCGCCGTATCCGCGAAACGCGATGGGGCGGATATAGCAGGGAGCGACTTCGTTCGCCTCAATCAGTTCCACGACGGCGTTCGATAACTGCTCCAGCGAATAGGGCAACGGCATCCGGTAGATCTTGGCCGAGTCCAGCAGGCGCTGCATGTGCTCGGGCAGCCGGAAAACAGCCGCTCCCGAAGGCTGCGCGTAGCAGCGAATCCCTTCAAAGACGGAAGAGCCGTAGTGAACCACGTGGCTCATCACATGAATGTTCGCCTTTTCCCAGGGTATGAGGTTGCCGTTGTGCCATATCTTGCCGGTGGTCTGCAGAGGCATCGAGGGGTGCTCCTTGTATAGCGGGTGCTTAACCTCTAATTATAGCCGGACGCTGGCCGCACGGGCGCTTTGCGCGGTCGTGAAATTGGCAGCCGGCGCGACCAACGGGAGCGGCCCACGAATTCAAATCTCAAGGATGCGCGGAGCGCGTGCGCCTGGACGGCGAGTCCTCATTCCGGGGGTGGCGAGGGTTTCCCGGCCAGATCGCAGGCCCTCCACAAATACCAGCTTGCGACCGAGCGCCAAGGCTTCCAGCGCTCGCCTCGCCGCATCATGTCGGCGGGCTTGGCCAGCATGGAGGCGTCAAACGGCTTTCGCTTCGGCAGGCGCCCAAATGTCAGCGCAAACCCTTTTCGCACACCGTAATCGGTCAGCGGAAGCACGTCGGGCCGTCCAAGGCGGAAAATCAGCAGCATCTCCACGGTCCACGGGCCGATGCCGCGCACCGTCGTCAGCCGCTCCACAATCTCGGCGTCGTTCATGCGCCGAATCCGGGCCATTGTGGGGACTGTTCCATCGATGGTTTTCGCCGCCAGGTCGCGCAGGGCAAGCAGCTTGCCGGCGGAAAGCCCGCAGCCGCGCAGCCGGTCCTCGGGCGCGGCGAGCAGAAGCTCGGGCGCGGGATGCAGCTCGCCAAAGAAGGTCAGCAGCCGCTTCAGAATCGCCGCCGCGGCCTTTCCGTGCAATTGCTGATAAATGATCGACTCCAGCAGCGCCTCGAAAGGAGAGTGCTGGCTCTTGAGCCGCAGGGTGAACGGCCCCGCCCGCTCCATCAGCTTTCCCAGAACGGGATCCGCGGCGGCCAGCTCTTCGCGGGCCTGTTCAAAGTTGTAGCGGGGAACCCGGCGTCCATCCGTCATCGCGCGTCAATCAAAACGAACCAGAGTAGTAAGCAAAGCCGGTCCGCAGCCGCGCGCTCCAGCTTCCTCAAAGATCGTATTCGCAACCGGCGGTCTTGGCAAAACTCCAGAAAATGCCCGCAAATTCAACATTTTTCTCACAGCAAACCGGTCCGTTTCCAAATTGAAATGAAAAAAAATCATCGTGCCATTGCTGGGGCTTGCTAGTGTCGTTTCTGACCGGTATATTGTTTTTTCAATTTTGAGCCAATGGATTCGGGGCGCGAAATATTTCCCCGGGTAAGAGCTGCGGGCAAGCGCAGCGTGTTAGCCGTTTAACCACCAGGGATTTTGAGGGGAAGCAGGAAGCATTCATGGCGCAGATTTTTGACCGCAGCTCGAACGCGCTGGCACGGATGAGTCTGGTCTTAACGGGATTAATCGTCATCGCTCTGGGAGTCACGCTCAACGAGCTCCAACGGTCGCCATGGGTCACCCGGCAGGGACAGCGCGCCGATCAGCCCGTTCCCTTCAGCCATAAGCATCATGTGGAGGGCCTGGGGCTGCAATGCCAGTACTGCCATACCTCAGTGGAAGAGTCGAGCTACGCCGGCATTCCCCCCACCCGCACCTGCATGAACTGCCATGCGCAGATATGGACCAACGCCGGCTTGCTTGAGCCCGTCCGCCATAGCTGGGCCACGGGCCAGTCCATCGTGTGGACCAAGGTCCATGACCTTCCCGACTTTGTTTACTTCAACCACGAAATCCACGTGAACAAGGGCATCGGCTGCGAAAGTTGTCACGGCCAGGTCAACGAAATGCCCATCATGTACCAGCAGAACACGCTGCAGATGGAGTGGTGTCTCACCTGTCACCGCGACCCCGCCAAAAATCTCCGGCCCACCAGCGAAATTTACAACATGGACTGGAAAAAGCCGTCGGAATTGAATCCGGTCTGGTGCACCGGCACCGACGTGAAGACCGGCACGCCCACAGCCGAATCGGTCAACTGCACCACGACCGACCCGCACAAGTCCGGCAATCCGGAACTGGCCTCGCTCAACCTGACGGAGATGGCGAATGCACAGGTCGCCGGCGCCACGGCCACGGATGCGCCCAAGGGGGTTCTCGCGGCTCTTCCCGTCAATTACACAGAGTTTACAAGTCAGGAAGCGCTGGGCGGCTTCCTCTTCAAGCACTACAACATTCGGCCGGCCCGCGAGCTTTCCAACTGCGAAATCTGCCACCGGTGAGAGACAGCGTGAAAGAAGACATGGAAACGACGCACACAAAGCTGACGCTGGCCGAAGTTCGCGCAAAGCTGGCAGGGCAGACGGGTAAGAAGTACTGGCGCTCGATTGACGAGTTGGCCGGAACACCGGAGTTTGACACGGCGGTGCGCGAGGAGTTCCCGCAGCACAGCTCCGAGTGGATCGACCCGGTCTCGCGCCGCGGCTTTCTTAAGTTGATGGGCGCGTCGATGGCCCTGGCCGGTCTGGCCGGTTGCACCAAGCAGCCCGAAGAGGCCATCTATCCCTACGTCAAGGCCCCCGAAGACCTGGTGCTCGGACGTCCTGTTTATTTCGCGACGGCGCTTCCTTTCGCCACCGGAGCAGTGCCCCTGCTGGTCAAAAGCGACGCCTTCCGCCCCATCAAGATTGACGGCAATCCGAATCATCCCTACAACCAGGGCGGCTCCGACCCCATTGCGCAGGGCACGCTGCTCGATTTGTATGATCCGGATCGCTCGCAGCACGTTTATTATCGCGGTGAAACCCGGCAGTGGGCAGCCTTCCTCGCCTCCTTCCGCGCCATGCTTGCGGACAAAAAGCCGACTGGCGGCCAGGGCCTCTACTTCCTCAGCAGCACCGTGACTTCGCCTACGCTCGCCGCGCAGTGGAAGAAGGGGCAGGCCAGGTATCCCAACGCGAAGTTCATTCAGTACGACCCGGTCAACCGCGACTCCGCCTACGCGGCGTCCAAAGCGGCCTTCGGCGACTATGCCGATGCCCAGTACCGGCTAACCGGCGCCGACATCATCGTCTCGCTCGACGGGGATTTTCTCTCCGGCGCGGCGCATCCCGGCTTCCATCGGCTGGCGAAGGATTACGCCAACCGCCGCAAGCTCGAAAATCAGAGTCCCGGCCACTACTCGATGAACCGGCTCTATGCCGTCGAGTGCATGCCCACGACGACCGGCATGAAGGCCGAACATCGTCTCGCCCTCCGCGCGAGCGATATTGCCGGATTTGCCGCCGAATTGGCCGCCGCGGTAGGTGCCGGCTCCGCGCCTTCCGGATACACCTGGTCGCCCGACGCGCAGAAGTTCCTCGCGGCGGTGGTGAAGGACCTGAAGGCCAATGCCGGCAAGTGCGTCGTGATTCCCGGCGAGCAGCAGCCGCCCAGCGTTCATCTGGCCGCCATGGCCATCAATGACGCGCTCGGCAACGTGGGCAAGACTGTCGTCTACACCGAGACCGTCAACCCCATGCCGTCGATTCAAAACGACGACCTCAAGTCGCTGGTCGCCGACATGAACGCCGGCAAGGTGGACTGGCTGGTCATCCTCAACGCCAACCCCATCTACAACGCGCCCGCCGATCTTGATTTTGCCTCCGCTTTCAACAAAGTGGGAACGGTTGCGCACCTCAGCAATCACCGCGACGAAACCGGCCTCGAAGCCCACTGGCATATCAACGCGGCGCATTATCTTGAATCCTGGAGCGACGCGCGCGCCTACGACGGCACCGTTTCGGTCGTCCAGCCGATGATCGATCCACTTTACGGCGGTCACTCGGCGCATGAAATTGTGCAGTCGCTGCTCGACAATCCCGACGTATCGGCCTATGCGGCGGTGCGCGAAAACTGGAGCGCGCGGACCACGACCAACGGCGGCGGCACGGACGCCGACTTCGGCTGGCGCAAGCTGCTTCATGACGGATTCCTGGCCAACTCCGCATTCACCCCGAAGACCGGCGGAGGCAAGGCGTCGGTTCCGGCCCCACCGCCGCAGTTCCCGGCGGACACGCTGGAAATCGTCTTCCGCCCCGATCCGCACGTCTACGATGGCCGTTATGCGAACGTGGGCTGGCTCCAGGAGATTCCGCGTCCCATTACGAATCTTTCCTGGGACAATGCCGCCATGATGAGCTTCCCCACGCTGGAAAAACTGGGCGTGGTCGAGAATGACGTGATCGAGATCACGTTGAACGGCAGGAAGGTCCTGGCGCCTGCGCTCGCCATTCCAGGCCACCCCGACGGAGTGATCACCGCGCATCTGGGGCAGGGGCGCAAGGTCGGCCGCGTTGCGGGCGGCGTTGGCTTTAGTGCCTATCTCATTCGGAATTCCGCCTCGCCGCTCTTCGACCACGGCGCGACCACCCGCAAGACCGGCGACAAGTGGGGACTCGCGATTACCAAGAGCCACCACATCGACCAGCGCGCGACCTACGTCGGCGGCGACGGCAGCGGGACCCATTCCCTCGAAGGCAATGAGGCGTTCGACCGCGGCATCATTCGTTACGCCACGCTCGACCAGTTCAAGCAGGACCCCAATTTCGCGCACGAGGGCGAGGGCAAGGACGACCTTGAGCCCAACGACAGCATGTTCCCGGCCTATCGTTACGACAAGAATGCCTGGGGCATGTCCATCGACCTCAACTCCTGCGTGGGCTGCAATGCCTGTATCGTGAGCTGCTACGCGGAGAACAATATCGCCGTGGTCGGCCAGCACCAGGTCACCTGGGGCCGCATCATGCAGTGGATCCGCATCGACACCTACTTTGAAGGCGATCTGGCCGCGCCCCGCGCACACTTCCAGCCCATGACCTGCCATCATTGCGAAAACGCCCCCTGCGAGCAGGTCTGCCCGGTCGGAGCCACGGTCCACTCGCCCGAAGGGCTGAACATGATGGTCTACAACCGCTGCGTGGGCACGCGCTACTGCCAGAACAACTGCCCCTACAAAGTGCGGCGGTTCAATTTCCTGCTCTTCTCCGACTTTGAGACGCCGAGCCTCAAGCTGATGCGGAACCCCGACGTGACGGTCCGCAGCCGCGGCGTGATGGAGAAGTGCAGCTACTGCGTGCAGCGCATCAACGAAGTCAAAATTGACGCCGACAAGAACAACCGCGATATTCGCGATGGCGAAATCGTGACCGCCTGCCAGCAGGCCTGCCCCACCAACGCCATCATTTTCGGCAACATCAATGACGCAACCAGCAGAGTGGCGAAACTCAAGAAGCAGGAGCGCACCTACGGCGTGCTGGCGGACCTGAACACCCGTCCCCGCACCACGTATCTGGGCGAAGTCATCAACATCAACCCGGACCTGGCTCCGGACGTGGGAGTGTAGGTCGCATTGCATGCCCGGGCCGCGAGCAGGCAGCGCGGCCGAGTCAAAGAGCAGGGAATAGGTAGAGGTCGCAAGAATGGCAACCAAAGACGTACCGGTCAATGACCCGATGCTGGACCCCGTAACCGGGGAATTCGCAGTCATTGCCCCCGGTCACACTTTCAAGTCGGTCACGGAAGAAATTTCGCGCATCGTCCTCACCACGCATACGCCTCTGGGCTGGTTCTTCGGGTTTGCGATCGCCGGCGGCTTTGTTCTGATGCTGCTGGTGGCCGTTACCTGGCTCTTCATCAAGGGCATCGGTATCTGGGCTGTCGCCATCCCCACGGCCTGGGGCTTCGCCATCGTCAACTTCGTCTGGTGGATCGGAATCGGCCACGCCGGGACGCTGATCTCGGCCATTCTGCTGCTCTTCAAGCAGGGCTGGCGGAACTCGATCAACC
>JBAUHD010000138.1:0-3223 GCA_049680085.1 Acidobacteriaceae bacterium | reverse complement strand
CGTTGAGACCGCTCGCCGAAGCCGGCGCGCTGGAGGCCGGCCCGGAGGAGCAGCCGCCGAGTCCGGGCCAGATTGCCGCCGAGAAGCAGAAGCAGCACGCGCAAATGGTTTTTGACCAGGTGTCGGACCACCTGCGCCGCGAGCCGGCCGAGAGCACTCGTCTCCTGCAAAGCTGGATTCATACCGAATGACGGAAACCATGAGCATACAGCCCAATTCGCCGCCCTCGACCCCGACGCCCCCCGGCTCCACCAGCCTGACTGCTCCCGAGGAACATTCCGCCGCCGCGGGCCGCCGCCCCCTGACGGCGGGCATTCCTGGAGCGCGCAAGGCCGCGATCCTGATGGTCGCGGTCGGCGATGAGCTGGGCAAGAAGATCATTCAGAACCTGCCTGAGCAGGATGTACAGCGCGTCACCGGGGAGCTGGCGAACCTGAAAAATATCTCGCCCCATCTGTCTTTTGAGGTGGTCGAAGAGTTCTACGAAATGCTGGAGACCCAGCAGTACATGATGCACGGGGGTCTGGATTACGCGACGCGGCTGCTGGTGGATTCCTTCGGCAAGCAGCGGGCCGAGGATCTGCTGGCGCTGGTCAAAAGCGCGCAGGAGGCCAATCAGGGAAACCTGGCCATGCTGGAGCGTGTGGACCCGGCGCAACTGGGCAAGTTCCTCGATGGCGAGCATGCGCAGACCGTGGCGCTGGTGCTCGCGCATCTGGACCCGCGCCGGGCCTCGCAGGTGCTCAACAGTCTGGGGGTTGAGCGCCGCGTCGAGGCGGTGCGGCGGCTTGCCGCCATGCGGCAGTTCTCGCCGGAGATGGCGCAGAAGGTCGCCTTCATTCTGCATCGCCGCCTTGAAAATGTGGGCGAGAGCAGCCGCAAGGCGTATTCAGGGTTCAAGGCTGTTGCCGACCTGCTGAACCGGCAGGACGCCGAGCAGGCGAAGAAGATTCTGGAGCAGATCGAAGACAGCGATCCGGAGATGGCCCTGAGCATTCGCAATCTGATGTTCACCTTTGAAGACCTGGTGACGATTCCGGCGGCGAGCATGAGGGAAATTGTCGGCCTTGCCGACAAGCGCCAGCTTGCGCTCGCACTGCGCAATGCGCAGGACGATCTGAAGGCGCATATCTTTCGCGCCATGAGCTCGCGCGCCGCCGACATGCTCAAGGAAGACATGGAAGTGTTGGGCCCGGTGCGCACGCGCGAAGTGGCCGGAGCGCAGCAGGAGATTCTGAATCTGGCCCGGCGGCTGGAGTCGGAAGGCAAGGTGATTCTCAAGCTTGAGCAGGGCGACGATCTGATCATGTAGGAACCCGCAGGGGGAGAAAATGCTGGAACCAATCCGGGCCGGGATTGCGGCGGTCACGATTCATCCAATGGAATATCGCGCCATGCTGGAGGCCGGTCTCGCGCCTGCCGGGCTCGAAGCCGGCGCCTCCCCCTCCGCTCAGGAGCGGGAGTTGCTGGCGCGCGTCGCCGAGCTTGAGCGGGAGATCGAGCAGCGCTCGCAAAACTTCGACGCCGGGCTCCGGTCCGCGCACGAGCAGGCGCGCGAAGAGGGCAGGGCAATGGCGAGCGGCGAATATGCCGCGCGCAATCAGGCCGCTGCCCAGGCTCTGACGGAGGCTCTTACGGAGTTTGCCGCGGCGCGCGATCGATATCTGGCGCAGGTGGAGCGGGAGGTGGTGCGGCTGGCGCTGGCCATTGCGGCGCGCGTGCTGCATCGTGAAGCTCTCATGGACCCTCTGCTGCTGGCTGGAGCCGTGCGCGTCGCCCTTGGCCAGCTTGCCGAGAATACCGAAGTGCGGCTCAAGGTGCCTTCGACCGAGCAGGCCATGTGGGAGGAGATGCTGCGGCTGATGCCGAACCTTCCCTTGCGTCCGGAGCTGGTTGCCGACCCACGGCTGAAGACGGGCGAATGCCTGCTTGAAACCCAACTGGGCAGCGTCGATCTGGGCGTGAAGAGCCAGTTGGCAGAGATTGAGCGCGGATTTTTTGATCTGCTCGATCAGAGGGAACAGGGCTCAGGGCTCAGGGCTCAGGGCTCAGAAGTACAGCGATCAGCGATCAGCGATCAGCGTTCAGAAAGACAGGGCTCAGGGCTCAGGGCCGAGGGCTCAGAGGAGCAGCTTTCAGCTTTCAGCGGTCAGCGTTCAGACAGGCGCGGGGAATCAGGGACCGAGGCCGATCATTCGTCCGACGGCGCAGAGGCGTAGTCCGCGATGGAGCTGCTCAGCACTTATTTTTCGCGGCTCAGGCAGCGTCCCGCGTGGCGCTGGCGCGGGCGGGTGCTTGAAGCCCTGGGGCAGACGATTGAATCGGCGGGGCCGCTGTGCTCGGTGGGCGAATGCTGCGAGATCGTGGATGGCGCGGGCGGGCGTCATCTGGTCGAGGTGATTGGATTTCGCGGGACCAATGTGCTGTCCATGCCGGTCGAGACTTCCGAAGGCGTTCGCTACGGCGACGCGGTCGAAGGCATGGGAGTGACGCCGCATCTTGAGGTCGGCGACGCGCTGATCGGGCGGGTTCTGAATGCTCTTGGCCAGCCAATGGATGGGGGCCGTCCCCCCGCCGTGCGCTCGACCGTTCCGCTCGATGGGGCGGCTCCGCGTCCGCTCGACCGCGCGCCCATTCGCGTTCCGCTCGGCACCGGCATCCGCGCCATTGATGGAATGCTGACCGTCGGGCGCGGACAGAGGGTGGGCATCTTTGGCGGATCGGGAGTGGGCAAGAGCACGCTGATCGGCATGATGACGCGCAACAGCGAGGCGGAAGTGATTGTGGTGGGGCTGGTTGGCGAGCGCGGCCGCGAGGTCGGGGAATTTCTGGAAGACAGTCTGGGAGAAGAAGGCCGCCGCCGGTCGGTGGTGCTGGTTTCGACTTCGGACCAGTCTCCGCTGCTGCGCATGAGGGCGGCGCTGGCCGCGACCAGCGTGGCCGAATATTTCGCGGCGCAGGGCAAGCATGTCCTGCTGGTGCTCGACTCGCTGACGCGCTTTGCGATGGCCGCGCGCGAGGTGGGTCTGGCGGCGGGTGAGCCTCCGACGGCCAAAGGTTATACGCCGTCAGTCTTCAACCGGCTGGCGCGGCTGGTGGAGCGCGCCGGGCAGTTTCAGAAGGGCAGCATCACCGCGTTCTACACCGTGTTGATGGAGGGCGACGATCAGCAGGATCCGCTGGTCGATGCCGTGCGGTCGTTTCTTGACGGACACGTGCTGCT
>JBAUHD010000137.1:0-10535 GCA_049680085.1 Acidobacteriaceae bacterium | reverse complement strand
TCCCGGCACGGAGCGCCACGGCGCGCGGGCTGCTGGCCGTGGCCGCCATGGCCTGCGTCGCCGCGACTCTGGTCTGGTGCAAGCAGACGCGGTCTCCGCTATCCGATTATGTTCTCGGAGTCGCGGTTACGATCCTCATCTATGTCCTGGTGAATTGCCCGGTTTCCGCCGCGCCCGGACTCTACACGCGCGCCGCGCGCCGGCTCTCGCACTCTTCCTACACGCTTTACCTGGTGCATGTGCCGCTGCTGGTCTTCCTCGCGGCTGTTCTCGAAACCCGATTCAGCATTGTTCGCTGGCAGCCTGACCCGCGCCATCTGTTGTACGGCGCAGGAATATTCCTGCTGGTTCTGCTTTACGCGCAGCTTGTGTGGTTCTTCTTTGAAAAGCGAACCGACGGTCTCCGCTTCCATCTCCGGCGCGCTTTCAAAATGTCTTCTGGTCGCGACGTAGCAGCGTCGGGTCCACCGCAATAAACAATCCCTTCGCCTTGGCCAGCACCATGCCGTCTTCGGCGGCAAGCTGCGCTTCGCAATTGTGAATCCTGCCCGCGAAGTTCACGCGTCGCCCAGTGAGCCGCAGCGGCACACCCAGCGGAACCGGCTTCAGGTAATCGACTTCCATCTGCCGCGTCATGGCCAGCACGCCGAACTGGCGGTTCGCCTTGCTCATAGCTTCGTCGAGCAGAGTGGCAATCACGCCGCCGTGCGCGTGTCCCGGAGGCCCCTCAAACCGTCGCGCCAGCCGCAACCGGCACACAATCGTCTGCTCTTCATCGACATAAAACCTCAGCCGCAGCCCGCTTCGGTTAGCCTGCCCGCAGCCGAAGCAGTGGTTGAGCGCGCCATGCGCGAGCGGCTTCAGGTTGTGGCCGTTCATGGGCAGCATCCTCAGCGAAATTGCGAAACAGGCGGTCGCAGACATCCTATCGCACCGGCGGCTGTCGAAGAAAACCCCGCCGCAATTCCCCAGACCGCTGAAGAAAACGGCAATTCAGCCGAAAGTAACCTGTAGAGCGGTCTCCGCTGGATTTGCCAACAGGTAACGGGGGTAATATCTTCCTTGATCCGCGTCTACGCGGCGAGAGTGGAAACGGAAAAAGGCGGTCAGGCGAGGCAAATGTCAATCCGGATATTGATCGCGGGGTATTGCCTGAGCCTATTGGCGGCCATCGTGAGCTGCGTCGCGATAGTGCGCAGCAAGCACGCCGGGCCCAGCCTGTGGTGGCTCATCGGCGCGCTTGGCTGCGCCTTTACCGGCGCCCTGTGTTTCGCCGGCATCCCGTTTCTGCCGGATTTCTTCACCATCCTCGTCGCCAATGAGGCGCTGCTCATCGCCTTCGTGCTGCTGCATCAGGCTATTGTCTCGATCCTGGAGTCGCGACGGAGATACATCGGGCTCGGCCTTCTGCTGGTGGGCGCCCAGTTCTTTTTTCTCTTCCATTTCACCTACGTCTCTCCCGATATACGCGCCCGCATTCTGGTGCGCACCCTCGCCATCATGGTCCAGGCGGCGGCCAGCGTTACGGTTCTGCTCCGGGCCAGAGACTCGGCGCTTCAGTCATCGATTCGCGCCGCCATCTGGACGCTAACCGCCTTTGTCCTGTTGCAGGCTTCCCGCGTCGGGTGGACCGCGTTCTGGTGGAAGCCCATGCCGGACCGGCTGCATCCGGGGCCGGCGGAGGCGTTCTATAACCTGTTCAACTTCATCTTCGGGCTGGGATGCGCATTCGCCGTGGTCTGGCTGATCCTGTGTGCCAAGCGGCGCGACCTGCAAACCATGGCCACCACCGACGGGCTCTCCGGCCTGATGAACCGCCGCGCCTTCGATGAGCTGCTGGAGGACGAGCTCCGGGGCTCCGAGCGCCGCCGCGAACCGGTGGCCCTGCTGCTGATCGACCTTGACCACTTCAAGTCCATCAACGACCGCTTCGGCCACCTGATGGGAGATGAGGTTATTCGCCGCGTCAGCCAGTTGCTGTGCGTCAACACGCGCACGGCCGACGCCGTGGCCCGCTATGGCGGCGAGGAGTTCGTAATGCTGCTGCGGGGCATGAACCTCGAACAGGCCGAGTCCATTGCCGAGCGGCTGCGCATGCAGATCGAGGCCATGGCCGGGTTGCCGGAGTCGATCCGAGTAACGGCGAGCATCGGCATCGCGATGAAGGACGCGGACGACACCGTGGCCTCGCTGATGGAGCGCAGCGACCAGGCGCTGTATTCTTCAAAACACGCGGGCCGCAACCGCGTCAGCACGGAGTTCGCCTACAGCGAATGCTAGCGGCTGCCCGCCCGTGATCTATACTTGACCTGAGATCATCATGACGTTCCAAGCCTCCATTGAGCCTGCCGCGAAGACCTTTTACATCGAGACCTTCGGGTGCCAGATGAACGTCCACGACTCGGAAAAAGTCATCGGGACGCTTCAGCGCCAGGGCTATACGCGCGTCGAAACCGAAGAGGACGCCGACCTCATCCTCTACAACACCTGCTCCATCCGCGATAAGGCTGAGCAGAAGGTTTTCAATCGCCTCAACGATTACAAAAAGCTCTATAAGCAGGGCAAGCGCTTTGGCGTGCTGGGTTGCGTGGCGCAGCAGGAGGGCGAGAAGATTTTCGAGCGCGCCCCTTATGTCTCGCTGGTCTCCGGCTCGGCCTCCTACCGCAAGCTGCCGGAAATGCTGGCGCGTCTGGAGCGCGGCGAGCAGCGCATTACCGGCCTCGACGACCGCCAGACCGAAGAAACCTTTGAGACGGAATTTACCGCCCGCTCCAACCCGCATCGCGGATACATCACCATCATCGAAGGCTGCGACAAATTCTGCGCCTACTGCGTGGTTCCGTTCACACGCGGCAAGGAGCGCAGCCGCACCTCCACCTCGGTGCTGAGCGAGGCCCGGCGCATGGCCGAGTCGGGTTACACGGAGGTTCAGCTTCTGGGCCAGAACGTCAATTCCTATCGCGACCCGGAAGGGAAGCGAAGCTTCTCGGAACTGCTGGCCGCCGTGGGCGAAATTCCCGGCATCCGCCGCGTACGCTTCACCACCTCGCACCCGCGCGACTTTACCCGCGATATCGTCGAGGTCATCGACGCTGTGCCTACCCTCTGCGACCACGTGCATCTGCCGGTGCAGAGCGGCTCGTCGCGCGTGCTGCACCGGATGCAGCGCGACTACACGCGCGACTGGTATCTGGAACGCATCGCCTGGATCAAGGAGGCGAAGCGCCCTATCAGCATGACAACCGATATCATCGTCGGGTTTCCCGGCGAAACCATCGAGGACTTTGAGGAGACGGTCAGCCTGCTGGCCGAGGTTCAGTACGATGGCGTCTTCGCCTTCAAGTACTCGCCGCGCCCCAACACCCCGGCCCTCACCATGCCCGACTCCATCCCGGACGAGGAAAAATCCACGCGCCTGCAGGCCCTGCTGGAGCGCCAGCGTGAAATTCAAAGGGCAAATTATGCGAGCCATATAGGGCAGGAAATCGAAGTAATGGTTGAGGGTTATAACCTGGCCCGCGGACAGGTCACAGGCCGCACTTCTCAGAACACGACTTTGAATTTCACTACCGGACAGCCTATCCTGCCGGCCATGGGAAACTATCTTAAGGTCCGGGTGACGAACAGCTTTCCGAACAGCCTGGTGGGAGAGGCGGTCTAATCCTCATGGAAATTGAAATGAAAATTCGCGGTCTGATGGTTGATCCTTCCACCAATATGCCCATCGTCCTGCTGCGGGACCCGCACAGCGAAGCCCTGCTACCCATCTGGGTGGGCCTGTACGAGGCCAACGCCATTGCCCTCGAAGTCGAGAAAACCCAGACCCCCCGCCCGCTGACCCACGATCTGCTGCGAAGCGCCATTGACAGCCTCAATGCCCAGGTGAAGCGCGTGGTGGTTACGGAGTTGAAAGACGACACCTTCTACGCTGTCGTCTGGATGGAACAGGGCGGGGAAGTCATCTCCCTCGACGCGCGCCCCTCCGACGCGCTCGCGCTGGCGCTGCGCGCCGACTGCCCCATCTTCGTCGATGAGGAAGTGCTGCGCACCGCCAAAGTCCTGCCCAACCCCGCCGACCAGGCCTCCTCGCACGACGTGAAAAAATGGCTCGAAGGCCTCGGAGATGAGGACTTGGGAAAATACCGGATGTAAGCAAGTTGCGCACGGCAGGGATTCAATTGGTGGCTCGCGCCAAGTTTCCTGCCAAATAATCTCAAGATCATCCAAAGCAGACCCTGTTTTGAGCATCGGGCTACGGCACAAATGAGTGTAAAGCGAGATACCGTCTATAACGTCTGTGGCTCTATCGCGCCGACTTTCATCAGCCTGTTCGCCGTGCCCGCGTACTTACACCTGATCGGGAACGCCCGTTACGGGGTTTTGGCTATCGTCTGGCTATTTCTCGGTTATTTCGGAGTCTTTGATCCCGGTATCACCCGGGCCGCGGCTTATCACATTGCGCGTCTGCATGGAAAAAGTCGGGATAAGGAACGAGAGAGCGTCTTTTGGACAGCGCTTCTGATCAATGCCGGATTCGGAGTTATCGGCGGCATCGTTCTTTATTTCGCCGCCCGCCCGATCTTCATGTCCACTTTTAAAATGCCAGAATCGATGCGGCTGGAAGTGATGGCAAGCCTCCCCTGGCTGGCGGCATCGATTCCCCTATCGATTACTGCCGGGGTGCTCGGTGGGGCCTTACAGGCTCGAGAATGGTTCGGGTTTATGAACAGCGTCAACGTGGGGAACGCTGCAATTTGCCAACTTGCCCCGCTCGCCGTAGCCTACTGGCACGGCCCGGAGCTGAACTGGCTGATTCCCACAGTGCTGATTGCGCGGGCTTTGGGCGTAATCCCCAACGTAATTGCGCTCAGACGAGCCCTTCCACTCGGAGTGGGGGGAGGGTTTGACCGTTCCCGCCTGAAAGAGCTCTTCAGTTACGGCGGCTGGATCACAATCACCAATCTAATGACCCCGATCTTAAGCACGATGGACCGAATGTTGATCGGAAGCGTTCTGAGCGCCGAAGCCGTGGCATTTTATACCGTGCCGTTCAATTTGGTGGGCCGCGCAACCATTTTGCCGGGAGCATTGGCAAACAGTCTATTCCCGAAGCTATCCAGAGGGAGCCCGGAGGAAAGTTCCCGGTTGGCTTCCGACTCAGTGGTGGCATTGGCTGCCGTCATGACGCCGGTCGTCGTCCTGGGCATGGGAGGGCTTCAGATATTCCTGCGACTCTGGGTGGGACGCAGCTTTGCGGAGCATGCAGCCTCCGTCGGCCTCGTGCTGCTGGTTGGAATCTGGATTAATGGCCTTGCCTTCATTCCTTTCGGACATCTGCAGGCAATGGGCCGGCCCGATCTTGTTGCAAAATTTCACGCTAGCGAGTTGCTGCCTTTCATTGGTCTTCTGTGGCTGGGACTCCATTTCTATGGGCTCTTCGGCGCAGCGTGTGTCTGGACGATCCGGGTCACATTCGACGCGGCACTTTTGTTTATGGCAAGCGAAAAAATTAAGGGTTGGCATCGGCTGATTCCCGGAGGTGTGCTCGTCGTGGCCGCGGCCCTGGCTTCCCCCACGTCGATCCTTTCGACGAGAACAGTTATTGAAGTTGCACTGCTGATCGTGTCCATCCTCTGGTCATGGCAGCTCAGTCCAGCAATTCGACTTCTCATTCGCGGCTGGTTGGCGGCGGCTCGGATTCGCACCGCCGTATAACCTGGAGGCGCACAGCAGAACCATGACCTCTTCCACTTCAAGAGCACAAATTTCCATAGCGATGGCCACCTACAACGGTGAGAAATTCATTCAAGAGCAACTTGACAGCATCGCCCACCAGGATTTGCCGCCGATGGAATTGGTCATTACCGACGATGGCTCAACCGACGCAACGCTGGAAATTGTGGACGCCTTCGCCCGGAGCGCGCCCTTTGCTGTAAGGGTCTTCCGAAATGAGACCAGATTGGGGTATGCCGATAATTTTTTGAAGGCGGCTTCTCTGTGCCAGGGAGGCCTGATTGCATTTTGTGATCAGGACGATATCTGGCTGGGGAAAAAACTCAAGCTCTGTTCCCAGTTCTTCGATGATCCGGCAGTCATGCTCGCGATCCATTCGGCTCGTCTCCTTGCGCCGTCCGGCATCCTTGGTTCCCGCCATCCGTATTTCCCAACAACCCAGGTGAGGGAAGCGAATACCTGTGATCCCCTGGCAACCATGCTGGGGTTCGCCATGGTGGTCAGAAGGGAATTGCTGGCCATAATTGATAAGCGCCTTCGGCCCGAAACTCTCTCTGGCCATGATCGCTGGGCATGGTTCCTGGCCGCCAGCGTCGGCAAAATTGCGATGATTGCGGATGTTCTTGCCCTCTATCGCCAGCACGAGAGTAACGTTTTCGGTGCGCCCCGGGCTCGCTCCGCCGCCGAGAAGGCGAGAAGCATTTACGGAACACTCCAGTTGACATACGAAAAGGCCGCCGAAAGCGAGATGGCATTGTCCCGCATATTGCGGACTGCGGCGAGTGAAAATCCTGATTGGGCCGACCGTCTCAAACGGAGTGCGAAGAATCTCGAATGCCGGTCGGGATTGCATCGTATGCGATCTGGAATTTACCGGAATGACGCGACGCTTGTGCGCAGAGCGATCGTGTTCACCCGTATCTTCTTCTCTGGAGGATATTGGCCCGACCCATCTAAAACCCGGCTGGGGCCGCGCGCGGCGATGAAAGACCTGCTCCTTGGCGTGCCGGGGCTCTATCGGTTCTTGAGCCGGAGGGTTCCTCCTTCCAAAGAAATCTGATCCCGGAACGCTGGACCGCGCCGGGCAATGTTACCGCGGGAGAATGCCGATTCCGTAGTATCCGTTGGGATCCGTTATGTATTCGCGGTACTGGAAGTTCTGTTTGATGCCATCCCACAGCGCCTTCACCTGGGTGTCTTCGTAGTTTCCCGCGACATCGTGGAACGCGATCATTCCGCCGGGTCGCACAAGGGTTGAATACATCTCCCAGTCTCTCTTCACCCCTTCATAGGTGTGATCACCGTCAAGGAAGAGCAGATCGACTGGCGTTCCATCAAATAGCTGCTTAGCCATGTCGAACGTCGATTGAGCATGAGAATCAAGCCGAAGCAGATGCAGCTTCTGCTTCTTGCCCGCAAAGCGGCGATAGACGGCAGCGCGGTGATTGTCGTATCCGCCCCCGAACTTTCCTCCCGGCAAGTCAATGCTCACAATCGTGGCATTCGGCTGCGCGAGTCGCGTCCAGAGGAGCAGGGTGCCGCCCTTCGCCGTGCCAATCTCCAGCACTGTCAGTGGATTCAGCCTTCTGACATCCTCCACGAGCCGGGCCAACTCCTCTTCGACCTGAAACGGCTTCAGACCGTTTCCGGCGTACTCGCAAGTGAGGGCCACGAGTTTCGCAGGCTGATCCAGGCTGGAATCCATCCGTCGTTTGAGCCTTTCTATTCCCAAGGACATGCGCGCAGGTTGCCATCTACGCTGCGCAGAACGCCACCCACGACGCGCAAATTGCCCTACCCCGCGAATCCAGCTCATCTTAGGAATTTCTCCTTTTTATTGATCATGACCGGTGACTTTTGCGTTGCGATGAAGGTTGAAATAGTGGACCGGTTCTTTTTGCTTCACGAGAACAATTAGTTTTGCCAGCGTTCGCGGCTGCCTTGCGCCATGCGCAAGTTTACCAAGTTTATTATTTGCAGGTAGCTTAGCGTGAGGCGATTAGATCTGCGGTCCACGTGGCCCGCATTGCCTGCCTACGCTCCATCGTGAGGACCGGGCGGATGTGCGCGGTTTTGCGGGTCCATGCTGCGGCGGTCATTTGCCCCCTCCAAATCGCGCCGGGCATAGCACGCCCTCCGCGCTCAGAATTTGGCGAAATTGTTTTTGGAAGTGCTGTAGTTCATTCATTCTAATGGGTTTTCAGGAATGCGGTTTGTTGTAGTTCATTGATTCTATTGAGTTTTCCGAATTTTTGGTTGTTGTAGTTCATTGATTCTGCTGGGTTTTCAGGAAAATTTATTGGGGTTGGGGAGTGCTGGAAAAACGATCTCGAATATGGCTTGGCACCTTCGTTGCGGCAAAGAAAAAGGGCCCGCGGCTGGCGGTCCCTTTTGGATTCTGTTGCTCTATTTCTATTCTACCAAGTTGGGGGAATAGAAAGGCATTCGGCGGAGAATTTTTTGACGATCCAAGTTCCAGAAGGGGAATTCGGCCGCTGGTTCATGCTCACGGATCGGGAGACTCCTACTGGGCAGCTTCCATCAAGAGTGCTTTGTCGTTCCCTTTGTTGCCCCTGGGCCAGTGGATGCCGTAGTAATCGCCGTCGTGAACGCAGGTAATGTCGTTGACACCGAACTGTGGGGAGTGAATGATCCGGAGGGCCTTGCCGTCCGATGGGTCGACCATGACGATGAGCTTTTTGCCGTTCGCCGTCCCATCCGTAGCGCGGATGAGCCAACTGCTATCGGAGGGGAGGAGGGACTCGGCCTCAAGTCCGTCGGGCAGGTGCAGCGCTGTGCTTTCCACCCCGCCGCCGCGAATTGTGAAGATCTTCGGTTTTGATCCCGGCATCAGGAGCAGCAGGGAATCGCGATAGTGGACGAATTGGGCGGCGACCAGGGCAAACTCTAAAGGTGCTCCTTCCGGCATCGTTTTGAATTGGCTTTTCAGCCGCTGCGGCGCATTGGCAACCATCGACTTGTTCGAGTCGAAATCCAGGTATGCGTCAATATCGTGCTCCAATTCTCCGGAATCGTTGACCACAGCGAGGACAGGGGTCTGATTTGTGCGCTCGAGTCCGAGGAAGACGAATTTGCCGTCGCTCGTCGCGGCAAACTGTTCCGGCTCAAAAGGCAGATCAAGCGGGATTACATCGGGTGTTGAGGGCTCGCCATGGAAGTGGAGAATGAAGTCCTTGCGGTACTTTCGCGCCTCGGGGGAGCCGGGTTTGGCATCATTATTGATCAGATCGTCGCTTTTCGCGGCCCCGGCCAGCACATAGAGATCGGAGCCTTCCACGTCCATTGCAGTTGGCTGCACATTCACCAGGCCCATGATGGACGACATCGTATAGTTGGTTACCGCATCCTTGTCCTTAGGAGACACGGCAATGACTTGTCTTTCGCCCTTGGGAAGCATAATGGCATTGAGGTAATAGGTGCCGTCCGCGCCGCAAACTGGATGGCCTAGGAACGCGGCAGATGCCGATAACGGAAGTCCTTCACCCACTGACTTGAAGTCGAGAGTTGTCTGGGGCAGGACATCCTGCTTCGGCTTGACAGATTTCGTTTGCGTTTTGTTCTGCGCGGGTTTGGCGGGGGTGGTCTGTGCGCCCATCAGCGGCGCAAGAGCTATGCACAATGCGCTTGCAATGAAGAGTTTCAGCAAGAGAACCTCCTATCGCGTTTGCGTTGCCAGTTTGCCCACAATAGGATGATACCGCTTGATTGGCAAAGGGGCAGAAATCGTGGATTCTCCTGAAGAGACGGAGGTGCCCGAAGCAAACCGCAGGTCCTTCGACTTCATCCGCTTCGCGGATTCCGCTCAGGATGACATCGGTGTGGGTTGAGGTCGTGCGTTCCCACGTCTCAGAAGCGAGACACTTCGGCTTCGCTCAGTGCTGGCTCTGGGGCATCCTCGATCTCTCACCCTGCATTGTGTGAAAAATGTTTGATATGGGGGCCTCCGCCTTTTATGTTCCCCACTCAAGCAAAGAACGCTTGAGTGGGCCACCTGTGGAAGTTATATGCCGTCAGCGGTCATCATTGACTTGCCGTTGCCGGTGGCAGTTTGCCGAGTTTGGACTGGAGGTCGGGCAGGTAACCTTCCTGCGCGTCGGGTGCGAGGCGCTTTGCAGCCAGGATGGCGGACTCAATGGCGACGCGGGCTTCCTGTGGGTGGCCGCTGGCGGTTGCGGCGTCTCCGAGGGCTGTTTCCGCGGAAAGGTCTCCGGGATCGATGGAGACGGCTTCGCGGGCGAGCGCAAGCGCCTGCTGGGGATGATGTTGCTGGAGCAGTTGGCCGACGTGCTGGGCGCGGCTCAGGGCAGCGACTTGCGGGACGGTGAAGGTCCCCTGATAGACGAAAACTCCGTGATCGATGGACGCGACGGGTTTGAGTCGTTGGAAGGGCCGATATGGGTTGAGTTGACCGTCAACCCATTCGCATCCGCTGAGATCGCCAGCGCTGATGAAGACGGTGCCGTGGATGGTGGGTGGGACGATGGCGGAGTCTGCGGACCAGCCTGTATCCACCGTGGGCAGCACGTTGCAGTGGATGCCATAGACCGCGGGATCGATTTCTGGATAGGCAAAGTAGGCGAACCAGCAGGACTGGCTGGGGTGATGGTCCTGCCATGCCTTGACCTGATAGAGCTGCTGCCCCCAGTCGACGCTGGAATCGCTGAGGAGATGGTGCGCGTTGGCGGGGCCTCCCCACGCGCGATTGGCGTAGGCGATGTAGTTGGGGAAGACGGAAAGCGCGGAGGCGACATGGACGACGACGAGCAGGGAGCAAATCCAGG
>JBAUHD010000136.1:0-12857 GCA_049680085.1 Acidobacteriaceae bacterium | reverse complement strand
CGTCGAGGGCAAGCCACACAAAGATGGCTCCCGCCGCGCCAAGGATGAGGAAGTCCCACCAGGGGCGCTTTTCCGACACACTGTCCTCGGATTCAAAGCCCTCATAGGAGCGAATGGTGCGCGCCGTGTCAAGCCGGTATTTATCGCATTCGCGGGTAATGGCGCGAAGGCAGGACTCGCGCTCGCTCAACGGAGCGGAAGCGCTGGTAATGGCCAACGCGCCGAGAATCATGATGGCCGAAGCGCCGAGGACGAGAATGCGAAGCGGCAGCGACGTGTGGGCAAATTCTCCAAAGACAAGTGCTCCCCACGCCAAGCCCCATAACTGATTGGTGTTCGAGAGAGGAATGGCGCGGCCAATGCCAATATATTTGGTCGCGTATTGCTGGAAGAGATCGCCGATTACCCAGCAGAAGCCGCCCAGAAACAGCCACAGCATGGATGGGCGCAGCGCATGAAGCTCGGTTGCAAGCGAACCCGCGCCGCCGCCGTGCAGAACCACCGCCAGCAAGCCCATGGTGCCCAGCTCGCCGAACGTGAAGACGGTGACAAACGAAAGCGGGTTCATTCCCGAAATGTAAGCCTTGCGATAAGGCACATACATGGTGCCCCACATCAGTCCCGCTCCCAGAGCCGCAACCACGCCGGAGAAGGCGCGGGCGGAGGAGATCGATCCGGAATGAATGGAGGCCGCCGAGAGCATAACGGCGCTGGCGACAATGGCGACGGCGCCGCCCAGCACCTTGGTCCAGTTGGCCTTGCCCGCGCCCTTCAACTCGTGAAAAAGGAACCACCCCCAGAAAAGGCCCACCAGGCAGTTGGTATTCCACAAAGGAAAGGCGATGGCCAGGCCGATGTCGCGAATGGCAAAAATGGTCAGCGTATTCGCCACCGCCCACAGGGAGCCGGCCAGCACTGCCCAAACCATGAGGTGCGGTCTTTCCCGCAGATCGCGGAAGACGTAGTTGGTTCCCTTGAAGGCGATGGGCAGAGTCCAGCGCGCAACAAACACGCCCAGCACCATGCAGAGCGAGATGGCATAGGGAGAAAATCCAGCGGTGACCAGCTTGGTGGGAGCTTCCGCTCCGCCCAGCCAGGCACCCGCGGTCAGCGCGCAGACAATGCCGATACCGTGCAGGGATCGAATCGTCCCGGCTTCAGAACTGGAACCCGCAACGTCCGGCATAGGTGAGCTACCAGTCAATTTCCGCAGGGAAGAACTCCGCGATCAGGTCTGCGTAGAAGGGCTTCAGTTCTTTGAGCTTCGGCTTTTCCGCGCCTTTTGAGTAGAGATCGTATGGATTGAATTTATTCACCCATTCGAACATCTTCACGTCATGCGAAGTCATCAGGTGACGATACGCTCCGTGACGGTGCGCGGGATAGAAGGAATGATACCGCAACATATACTGCGCGGGTTCGGGAAGATAATTGCGCGTGACCCGGTAGATGTACTCGTCGTGCCCCCAGGAGAGGTGCACTTTGTCCAGCCCGCAGTTGGGCTCGTAGATGCCGTAAAGGGTTTGGTATTCGGGCACGTTGCGGTCGGGATTCTGTGCGAAATATTGCGGAAAGATGATCTGATCGGACCATGCGCAACCGACAGGGAACGTGTCTCCGACGACTGCCCATTGCGGCTCGCCATAGAGGCACAGGACTTTGCCGAGATCGTGAATGAATCCGGCGAGGATGAACCAGCGGGGATGGCCGTCCTTGCGGATAGCCTCGGCGGTTTGCAGCAGGTGCTCAATCTGCGAGAGGTCGGTGTCCGGATCGCTGTCGTCCACCAGCGTGTTCAGATAATCGGCGGCGGCCCAGATACTCTTTTTGCCGCGCGTCAGCTCGCCGAATTCCTTTTCCTTCTTCAGCGCGAAGGCGAGCGTCTGGTTGGCGTGGTTCAGGCGGTAAAATTCGGCGACGCCCGGATTCACGTCTTCGTCGTAATTCCGAAATTCCGAGTCGTCCTTCCCCTCGCGATACCTGCCGGCGATAAAGTCGTCCCACTGGTCGATGTGTTCCAATGGCTGCTCTGCAACTTGGCTGACCGGGTTCATGGGCGCACCCTCCCCTTTTTGAAGAACATCAGAACGGTACCGCTAACGTTTACCACACGGGGGTTGTCCCTCGCAAGCCTCTATTTAGGTGAAAAGTCCCGCCTTTACTCGGTTCGTTACAACGCGGTACATTGCCGAGTAGGCGATTCGTCGCGCGGAGCTCAAGTGTTCAAGGCGATTTTGACTGACAGCCATTTCTGGATTCCTCTGGTGGTTTTGATGCTGGGCATCGCGCTGCTGGTTTTTCTGCACTGAGCCGGACTCTAAATATCACGGCTTAGCCTTTGTCCGGGGCCTTGCGCTTGATCTCGCCGGGCGCGCGGACGAGGCTCGAATCACAAGCTGAGGCTTGATGCGAATCTGCGTCGGAGTCGTGGCGGGGTTCTTCACTAGATCCAGCGTGAGCTTGCCCGCATATTCCCCGAGCAGGCCAGTGGACTGATCAATCGAAGACAGCGGAACACGCAGAAAGTCGGAGTAGCGTACATTTCCGCAGCCGATAAAGGCAATGTCGCCGGGAATCGAGACTCCGGCCTCAAGCGTGGCATGGATCGCGCCAATCGCGGTGAGGTCGTTGTAGCAGAACACCGCGTCCGGGCGCGCCTTGCCTCGCAGCAACCGCCGCATCCCTTGATAACCCACTTCCTCTCCAGTCTCCTCCACGCGCGGATTGTCGATGATGGACTGCTTGCGCACCGGCAGCCCGCACTCCCTGAGCGCGTCGATGTAGCCGCGCCGGCGATCCGCGCCAGCGGAGAAGTCGGGTCCGGCGATGTGCGCGATGCGGCGCTTGCCCGTGCTCAGCAGATGTTTGGTGGCCATCAGTCCCGCGGCATAATCGTCCGTTCCCACAAAGTGCGCGCGCAGGTGAGGGAAGTCGCGGTCGATCAGAATATAAGGAGTTCGCTGATCGTCCACGCCGTAAAAGCCCTGCAGAGTAGGCTGGCACGAGGCGATCAGCAGAGCGTCCACGCCGCGCGCCAGCACGGTACGAATCTCCTGCTGTTCGATTTCAGGGTCTTCTTCCGAGGACGCCAGAATCAGCCCGTAGCCGCTCCGCCGTAGCACTCCGTTCAGCGATTTTGCGAACTCGGCAAAAAACGGATGCAGCAGGTCCGGCACCACCAGCCCTGCGATAAACGTCTTGCCGCTGGCCAGCCCGCGAGCCAGCATGTTGGGCCGGTAATCCAGTTCGGCCACGCGCTTGAGAACCCGCTGCCGGGTTTCTTCGCTGATGTCTTCCATGCCGCGGAGGGCCTTGGAAACGGTGATGAGTGAGACGCCCAGGTCTCGCGCGATGTCTTTCAGCCGGACAGCCATAAGCGGTGCAATCTCTTCTTGCGGCGCTTGCAGTATACAAAATGCGCGACAACACGGGCCGGGAAAAATAACATCGGAGCGCGATGGGGGCGCGAGCCGTGCAACGCGGCACCGGCATTGGGATGAAGTTAAAAGAAATCTTTGGCGGGTGCGCGCACATTTCTCTTGAATTGTCCGTTAGCGGTAACGTAATCTCGTCGCACTCCTGCAAAGCCGCTCAGGCGCGCTCCAAGAAAGCGCCGCGCGGCGCTGGGCTTCGCATCAGATCCCGCGCGCATTTCTTTGATATAACAATTTCGCAGCCGGAGGCTCTCGTTATGCTGAAACGCGTACTCGTTTTGATCGCTCTGCCGCTTCTGCTCGGATGGCCTTCTCTCACGGTGGCGGCGCAATCGGCGCCCGCGGCGGACTCGGCGGATATCACGCTAACGGGCACTGTGAGGGGCTCGCAAAACCATAGCTACGTCGAAGTTCCGTTTCAAGTGCCGAGCGGCGTGCAGCGGGTCACGCTCAGCTTCCACTACACGGAGCGCGACAAGCGCACCACGCTCGATCTCGGCATGGAAGATCCGAGTGGGCTTCGGTGCTGGAGCGGCGGCAATAAGTCCGTGTTGACCATCGGCCTTTCCGACGCGACGCCCTCCTGCCTTCCCGGGCCGCTCCCGGCGGGCACATGGCACGTGTTGATCGGCGTTCCAAATATCCGCGCGAGTGTAACGTCGCAATACACGGCGAAGGTCTACTTCACCCGCAGTGGCCTGGTTGCGGCCGAACCCGCGATTCTGCGCGAACCGTTGCGCTCCGGCCCGGCCTGGTATCGCGGGGACCTGCACATGCACACCGCGCACAGCGATGGACATTGCAAGAGCCAGTCTGGCCGTCAGGTCCCGTGTCCGGTGGTATTTACCGTCGAAGCCGCCGCGCGCCGCGACCTCGACTTCATCGCCATTACCGACCACAACGCCACCTCGCAGTACGACGCCATGCGCGAATTGCAACCGTATTTCGACAGGGTGCTGCTGATTCCTGGACGCGAAATCACCACGTTTTATGGGCACATGAATTTTCTGGGGACGACCAGCTACATCGACTTTCGCCTCGGCGGCAAGACGGTTCCCAACGTAAATACGCTTCTGCGGCGCGCGCGGAAGTTGGGCGCGCTCATCTCCATCAATCATCCGGACCTGCCCTCCGGCGAAAACTGCATGGGCTGCGGGTGGACTCCGGCGTGGCCCGTCGATATGCGTCTGTTCAACTCGGTCGAGGCCGTGAACGGCGGCAGCGAAGCGCAGGGAGTCAGCGACCTGCCTTTCTGGAATAAGGAACTGAATCTTGGCTACCGCCTCGCCGGAATCGGCGGCAGCGATAATCACGACGCGTTCACTCCACCGAATGAACCCAATTCCGTCGGCAACCCCACAACCGTGGTCTTTGCGGCGGACCTTTCCACGCCCGCAATTCTCGCCGGAATCCGCGCCGGGCACGTGTTTATCGACCTCATCGGTTCGCATAACCGGATGCTGACGATGGATGCCACCGCGAACGGCAAGACCGCCCAAATGGGAGACCTTCTCGACGCACCCCAAGGCACCGCGGTGACATTTGATCTGCATGTGACCGGTGCGGAGAAGGGAAGCGCTGCGTTGCTCGAGGACGGCCAGCCGCTCAACGGACTCAAGCCGGCTGACTCGACGAAAGACGCTGAAAATTTCCGCGTAACCTGGATCGCCGACGGCCACCGGCACTGGTTTCGCCCGCAGGTAAGCGGGCCGGACGGAAAGCTCTGGCTGCTCGGCAATCCCGTTTATCTCGATTGGAGCGCGCCAGCGGAGGCAAGCAGGCCGTAACCCGCCAGCGCGCCTTAGCCTCGCGCAATCTCTTTTAGCAGGACTTTGGCTTTAGTCACCAGCGTGTTGGCGCCATCGAGGTCGGCCCGGGTGAGCGCGTCCTTGGCCTTGGCCAGAAAGGTCCGAATCTGCGTTGCCGTGGTCTGCTCTTCCTTATTCAACGGGCGCTTGATATCGTTCAGGCTCTTCTCCGTGGAGTTAATCTCGTCCACAAGCTTCCGGCGTCTCTCCAGGTTGGTGCTTTCCCCGGCGGCCGAGAGCTGGCCGATGGGAGAAATATCCGTCGGAACGCCGTCAGCGGCCTGTTGCGGCGTCGGCTGCGGAGCCTTGGCCGGCTCCTCCGGCGTGGCGGGTATGGTCACGTGCCGCGGCCTCCGGTGATAGATTTCCTTGTGCGGCTTGGGCTTGACCTCCGGAGGGGGCTGTTCGGCCATGCTGATATCGGGCAGGGGAGCCGGCGGCAGGTAGAGCGGAACATTGTCCGCAACTGTGGATAGCGGCAGAGCGGGCGCCTGGGCCGCCGCCGGTGGGCGCACCTGCGGCCTATGTCTGCATCCTGCCAGCAAAGCGGGAAGCAACATCATCACCGCTGCCTTGCCTGCGGATTTCATTCGCCGATCCTCTTCAACTGTTCACTCGAATCCATCAGGTCGCGCAACTCCGGTTCGGAAGCAGGAATTGCCGGAATGCGCAACGTGAAGGTAGAGCCCTTCCCCAGCTTCGATTCTACGTCAAGATGGCCATGATGCAGTTGCAGGATCCGGTACGTCATGGCGAGGCCGATTCCACTGCCCTCGCGCTTGGTTGTGAAGTAAAGGTCAAAAATCCGGTCGCGGATTTCGTTGGGGATGCCCTCGCCGTGGTCCTCAACTTTCAAGCTGGCGAAGCGCCCATCCTCGGTGAGCCGCACCATCAGATCGCCGCCATTCGCCATGGCCTGGGCCCCGTTGAGCACCACGTTGAGCAGCGCCTGGCGGATCAGGTCGGCATCTACGCGAACGTTGACAGGGAAGTCGGGAACGCTGCTGCGTACCCTGATCTTGCGGGTTTCCATCTCCGCCGAGGCCAGCATCAGGACGCTGGAAACAATGCCGCGCAGGTCCTGATCCTGCAATTGCAATTCCACCGGACGGGAGAAGTCCACCAGCGTCTGCACCACGCGGTCCAGGCGCTGAATTTCGCTCTGAATGACATCCAGGTGCCGCTCCGCGCCGGAATCCGCCGTCATTTTGCTGCGCAGCAGCTCCAGATGCACCACGATGGCGTTGATGGGGTTCTTCACTTCATGGCCCACGCCGGACGTGAGCCGTCCGATGGCCGCCATGCGCCGCGATACCTCAAGCTCGTTCTCGATTTCCCGAACCGATTCAACGTCGTGCAGGGTGAGAAGGGCGCCGAGGGAGTGGCTCTGGTCCAGAGCATGATCGTCGTGGATGAAGTCGAGCGAAATCTCCACTCTCCGACCCGTCTCGGTCGTCAACTCCTCCTGCACAATCGACATTCCCGCGGCAAACGCCTGCCGCACGGTGCGGCCCAGCAGCGTCTTGCGGTCGAAGATCTCGTGCACAGACGCGCCTAAAATCTGATCGCGGTCCACGCTCAGGAAGCGTTCTACCGACCGCGAGATAAGCACGGCGCGGGCGTCGCGCGTGAACAGCATCATGCCGTCCTGAAGGTTGGAGAGAATCTGGTCGAGGTTCTCCTTGAGCGCGGAGAACACCTCTTCGACGTTCCTCATGCGGCGGCCCAGCCGCTCGATTTTATGCGAAACCTGGACGACGGTGTCGGTTGAGAGCGCTGCCGGCTCGGCGGCGGCTTCGGCTGAAGTTTCAGCCTCGGCTTGCAGCGCGTCCAGCCGCGCGCTGATCTGCGCAATCGGCGCCAGCGCCAGGTTGGCCACAAACGCCGCGGCGATCAGCGAAAGCAGAATCGCCAGACTCGCGAACGTGATGGCTTCGATCAGCCAGGGGCGCAGCGCGTTTTCCAGGAACGTGGTGCGGATGCCGATACGGACGTTGAGAAACGCCTGATTGTTGCGATCCAGCTCCAGCGCGAGATTGTAGACGCGGGGCGGCCCAAAAACAATTTTGAGGGTGTCAATCAACGAGTGCCTGCGCAACGTCGCGTAATCGGGACGGCTCGGCAGCAAATGATCTTCCAGCGATGGATCAGGCGCGGTGACCAGCGCCATGCCATTGCGGTCCACGATGGAGATATCGAATACTGTGGGCACATAGTTGATGACTGAATTCATGAAGTTATGCAGCGCATGGTCGTCGCGCAGCGTGTTCGCGACGGCAGTGCGTACCGAGGCAGGGTCGTTCACATCGATGTTCTGTTTCGGAAGCCCGATTTCCAGCGCCTGCCGGGTGGTGAACAAAAGCTGATGGGCGATAATATCGGTCGAGTTGTAAGAGCGCTCAATGTGCTGCTGCAAGAGCTGGCTGATGTAGAGCCAGGAGAGGACAAAAACCACCAGAAACACCAGTCCGGTGATGGCGGCGGCGAGTTTGGTCTTCAGTCGCATCGAGAGTGACAGCCCAACATCGATTGGCAGGAATTGCTACAGCGCGACATTCGGACTTCTCAGGCGGAGCACGGCGTTCTTTACTGCTCGGCGGCAGCTTCGGCAACGGCGTTCCCGTACTCCTTCAGTTTATTGTGCAGCGTTTTCAGGCTGATTCCCAGTGTTTCGGCGGCACGTGTTTTGTTGTTCCCGTGCGACTCCAGCGTTTTCAGAATCAGACGCCGCTCGGCCTCGTCAATCGTCGATCCTACTTCGATACGCACCGCATTGCCTTGCACGGGCGCTTCCACAACCTTTTCTAAGGAGGCGCCGAAGCCCCTTGGCAGATGCCGGGCTTCGAGCAGGCCCTCGTTGCCCAGCACCACGGCGCGCTCCACCGTGTTGCGCAGCTCGCGCACATTGCCGGGCCAGTCGCAGGCCATCAATTGCTGCAACATCCCGCTCGCGACGCCGGCGATGTGGCGGTCGTGCTTGCGGTTCATGTCCTCAATCATCGACTCCACAATCGCCGGAATATCTTCCCTGTGCTCGCGCAGCGGCGGCATGTGGATGTTGAACACGTTCAGCCGGTAGAAAAGGTCCGCGCGCAGGTGCCCGTCGCTCACCGCTTCTCCGGGATTTTTGTTGGTCGCGGCCAGCACCCGCACGTCCACCGGCGACTCGACCTTGCTGCCCAGCCGCCGCAGCGTCCGCTCTTCGAGCACGCGCAGCAGTTTGGCCTGCGTGCCGATGGGCATTTCCCCAATCTCGTCCAGCAGCAGCGTGCCTTCCTCGGCCAGCTCAAAGCATCCGGCGCGGCGCTCCACGGCCCCGGTAAAGGCTCCCTTTTCGTGGCCGAAGATTTCGCTTTCGATCAGGGTTTCCGGAATCGCCGCGCAATTGACGGCGACGAATGGCCGCGATTTGCGCGGGCTCAGAGAGTGAAGCGTGCGCGCCACCAGTTCCTTGCCCGTGCCGCTCTCGCCGGTGATCAGCACCGACACGTTCGACGGCGCAATCCGCTCGATCAGCGCGAAGACCTCGCGCATTTTCTTCGATGTGCCGACCAGCGACCCCAGCACGCCCTGGTCGCGCAACTTGCGGCGGGTGGCTTCCAGCTCCTGTTCGGTTTCCCGCTGGCGGCAGGCGTTGGAAAGAATCTGCCGCAGCCGCACCGCATCCACCGGCTTCTGAATAAAGTCGTAGGCGCCCAGCTTCATGGCATCCACGGCGGCTTGGATGGACCCTTGGGCGGTCAGCACCACAACCGCCTGGTTCTGCTTCAATTCGCTTAGCCGCTCCAGCAGGTCCAGCCCGTCCATGCGCGGCATTTTCAGGTCAGTGACAACGATTCCCGGCTGCCACGTCATCACTTTGTCGAGAGCTTCCACGCCGTCCCGCGCCGTTTCGGTGCGGTATCCCCAGCCCGCGACCAGCTCTGCGAGTCCGGTCAGCGCGTGAGGTTCGTCTTCAACGATCAGGACTTTTTCCTGGTTCACCATAGAATCCGCGGGGGTCTACTATCTTGTATCACGCGCTCCCCCCGGCGCGACAGGGGAGCCGGGCAGCCCCTGAACTCCGTGAAGGATCACGGCAAGATGGGAGATGTATCCTGTTCGATATGCTGAGTTACGAACTTTCCGCCGGGGAACTGCGCGATCTGCTGGCCGCCGGCCGCCCGGATAAACTTGTCCTGCTCGATGTTCGTGAGCCCTGGGAAGTCGAGGAGGCGCGTATTGAAGGCAGCTTCCTGATGCCTATGGGCGAAGTGCAATCCCGTGCCCAGCAGGAACTCGACCTGCAGGCCCGCATTATCGCGATCTGCCATCACGGCCAGCGCTCCATGAGCGTGACCGCGTGGCTCCGGGAGCAGGGATTTGAACAGGCGCAGTCGCTGCGCGGAGGCATCGACGGCTGGTCGGCCGCAATCGATCCCTCCATCCCGAGGTACTAACCCGCGATGGGCACGGCAGGCCGGGGGCCGCCGGGGGCTGTTCCAGTTGGTTCTCATCAGGACAACTTCCTCATTCGGTTCTCTTGCTCCGCTACCGGCTGTCCGATACACTCAAAGGACTACTCCCAGATTCCAGGCTCCGCACGAGAGGCCAGGGAGGCTATCTCCGCACCCAGGCGGTGCGCGCGAACACGACGGAACAAGGAGACTTTTTCAGGATGCAAGGGTGGACCATTCCTGCCCAGAAGGCACAACCGGACCCTTCGGCCTCCCCCGCTGCGCCACAACCCTCTGTTGTGACGCCGGCCGATGTGTCGAAGATCCTCTTCAAGCGTAAGTGGATCATCCTGCTGGTGGTTCTGGCGGGAACGGCGGTCGGCATCTACCACGCCCAGACTACCGTGCCGCAGTATGAAGCCAAGGGGCAGATATTCATTGACCTCTCCTCTTCCACCAATCTTGGTATCGGCGGCGTTATCCAGCAAAATATGGGCTTCGACGAACCCGATGTCGAGCTCCAGACTCAGGTGCAGATTATGCGCAGCAGCACGGTGGCGCTGGACGCCATCGAGATGCTTGACCTGTACCACAAGCCGCCCTTCTCGAATCTCTTCACCAAAACCCCTTACAACGGCCAGTTGACGCCCGCCCAGCGCGCCGCCATGATCAGTATGTTTCAGGGCGCCACTCAAGTCAGCGTGGTTCCCAACACCGGACTCGTGAATGTAGGCTTTATGAGCCCCGAACCGGCGGTTGCGAAAGACGCCGCCAATGCGATTGTGCAGGCCTACATGGAACGCGACCTGAAGGCGCGTTACGAGGGGACGACCCGCATCTCCCAATGGCTGGCCCAGCAGCTTACCGGCTTGAAGCAGCAGGCGGAGAACAATCAGAAGGCCCTCTCCAGCTATGTGCAGCAGCACAATATCGTGTCTACCGGTCCCCAGGGCGGCAGCCTCGTCACGGACAGCTTGCAAACGGTCAACCAGCAGTTGTCCGAGGCCAAGGCCGACCGCATCGTCAAAGAGGCCCGCTACAAAATGGCCCAGACCCGCAACCCGGAGCTGCTGGTTTCGGTTGCACCGGGAACCATTCTGAGTTCGCTGCGTCAGCAGCAGGCCGACCTCATGGTCCAGAAGGCGCAGTTGCAGTCCAAATTCGGCCCGCAATACCCCAAGGTGCAGGAACTCAACACCCAGCTGACCAGCATCCAGTCGGATATTGACACGGAAATCACCAGCCTCACCAAGCGCTTTGCCGAGGAGTACAACACCGCGCTCCAGACCGAGGACCTCATGCAGGCTCGTCTGGACGAACTCAAGAAATCCGCCTACAAAGAGAATGAATCCGCGGCGCAGTTCGATATCATGAAGCACAATGCCGAGTCCTCCGCCGAGTTGTACAACGCGCTGCAACTCAAGCTTCAGGAAGCCGGCATTACCTCCGGGCTGAACTCCAAAAGCGTGGACGTGATCGACCGCGCATCGCTCCCCATCGGCCCGGTGCTGCCGCAAAAGCGGACTGACGTGATGTTTGGTTTCTTTGGAGGTCTGCTCGCCGGCCTCATTCTCGCCTTCCTGCTGGAATTCATCGACGACACGCTGCGGACATCCGACGAGGTGGAGGCGATTTCACATCTGCCCACTCTGGCTGTCGTGCCGCATTTCTCAACAAAGAAAACAGCGGCCGTTTCACCCAAGCCCGGCGCCCCCCGCCTGCTGCCGGACATGGTGACCTACCTGGAGCCGCAGACCCTCGGCGCGGAAGCGTTCCGCACCCTGCGCTCCGCCATTCTGCTCTCCGCCGTCGATCGCGAACCCAAAGTCCTGCTCATTACCAGCAGCCTCGCCGAAGAGGGAAAGTCGACCACGTCCAGCAACCTGGCCATTTCCTTCGCCCAGCGCCAGGAGAAGGTGCTCCTGGTGGACGCCGATCTGCGCCGCGGAACCACGCATCTCAAGTTCGGCCTTTCCAACCGCTCCGGCCTTTCCACCATGCTTGCCCGTGAATCAGGCATTGAGGCTTACGAGCACCCGCTGCCCGATCTGCCTTGGCTGACGGTGCTCACTCGCGGGCCCATCGCACCCAATCCGGGAGAAATTTTGGCCTCCCGCGCCATGGAAGACCTGCTCGAACACTGGCGTACCGAGTATGACCGCATCATTCTCGACTGCTCGCCAGTGCTGGCCGTTTCCGATTCACTCGGGCTTGCCCCGCTCGCCGATCAGGTCATGATCCTGGTGCGCGCCGGAGTGACCCGCCGGAGGGCTCTCCTGCGCACCCGGGAGGCGTTGCGCCGAGCCAGCGCACGCATCACCGGTGTCATTGTCAATGATGTGAACCTGCGGCTTGAAAATTACTACACCTATTCCAAAAGCTACGGCTACAGCTATCAAAGCAATTACGGAGCGGGCTACGGGGTTTCCGATGGCGAAAAGTAATCTGGCGCGGGCCGCAATTATGGTTTGCGCCTGCGTGTTCGCCGGCATCTCCGCGCGGGCGCAGCAGAACGCGGCCCAGCAGAACGCGGCCCAGCCAAGGGAAACCATGGCTGAGGCAAACCTCGCCATCGGTCCCGGAGACGTGGTGGACGTGGAGGTCTTTGATACGCCGGAACTCTCACTGTCCGCCGCGCGCGTCGCCGACAACGGCAATATCACGCTGCCGGTGCTGGGAGTGGTCCAGGTTTCGGGCCTGAACCTCAACCAGGCTGCGCGGAAGATTGAAGCGGCGCTCCATGCGCGCGGCATCATGCTCCAGCCGCATGTGACCGTCGCCATCGTCGAAAACGCCACCCAGGGCGCGACCCTGCTCGGCGAAATCAAGGCTCCGGGAATCTATCCCACTGGCGGCGGCAGGCGCTTGCTGGATATCGTCGCCATGGCCGGCGGCTTTTCCCCCTCCGCGGGAAAAATCGTGACCATCGCGCACCGCGATGATCCGCATCACCCCGTCACCATCACGCTGGTTCCCAATGCCACGGACCTCGGTGCGCAGCGCAACCCCGTCATCCAACCCGGCGATACCATCATGATCGGACGCGCCGGCATTATCTATATCCTGGGCGACGTGGGAAAGCCCGGCGGCTTTCTGATCGACAACAATGAGCACATCTCGCTCATTCAGGCGCTCACGCTGGCGGGGGGATGGAAGAGGGAAGCCGCTCTGAGCCAGGC
>JBAUHD010000135.1:0-4155 GCA_049680085.1 Acidobacteriaceae bacterium | reverse complement strand
GTCGTTACCGGCGCGTCCGCCGGGCTGGGGCGCGCCATTGCCCATGAGTTCGGCAAGAAGGGCGCGCGGGTTGCGCTGATCTCGCGCGACGTAGATGCATTGCAGGCCACGGCTCGCGAGGTGGAATCACTGGGCGGCAGTGCGCTGGCAATTCCGGTGGACGTAAGCGACGCAGCCGCCGTGGACGCCGCGGCGGCAAAGGTAGAAGAAGAGCTGGGGCCCATCGACGTTTGGGTGAACGACGCGATGGTCTCGGTCTTCTCGCCCGTGAAGGAGATGGAGGCCGAGGAGTATCGCCGGGTTACGGAGGTGAACTACCTGGGCTACGTCTATGGAACGCTTTCCGCACTGCGACGGATGCTGCCGCGCAACCGTGGACGCATTGTCCAGGTGGGCTCGGCGCTGGCGGTGCGGAGCATTCCGCTGCAGTCGGCCTATTGTGGAACCAAGCACGCGATCATCGGGTTTACGGATTCGCTGCGCTGCGAACTGTACCACGACAAGAGCGATGTGAAGGTGACGGTGATCCAAATGCCGGCGATGAACACGACGCAGTTCACCTGGGTGAAGAGCCGGCTGCCGAATAAGCCGCAGCCGGTTCCGCCGATCTTTGAGCCGGAGGTCGGCGCGCGGGTGGTTGTTCACGCCGCGTTGACGCGCTATCCTCGCCGGGAATACTGGGTTGGCAGCTCGACAGTCAAGGCGATTGTTGGACAAATGATTATTCCCGGACTTCTGGATCGCTATCTTGGCAAGACCGGCTACGCATCGCAGCAGCGCGATGTGCCGGACAGTCCTGACCGGCCGAACAACTTGTGGGGACCGGCTCCCGATCCGCTGGGCGAGCGAGGGCCCTTTGACAAGGAATCGCACGGTTCCAGTATGCAGGTGAAGCTGGACCTCCATCGCGGATGGATTGCGCTTGCCGCCGGGGTGATGGGCGCGGTGATTGCGTGGAAGAAGCTTGCTTCTTAGCTAAGAAACGGGTGGCTGGTGAAGCGGGCAGCAGCCCGATTTTTGCCCAATTTTGCTTCCGAAGCTGCTGTACCTCATAGATTCTATTGAGTTTTCCTGAATGGCATTTGCTGCAGTTCATTGATTCTATTGAGTTTTCCTAAAAACCTGTTGCTGTTGGTCATTGATTCTAAAGAGTTTTCATGAAAATTTATTGGGGTTTGTGAGGCCCTTCTTTTCGATGAATGGCAAAAGGAAAACGGGACCGGTTTGGGCGGTCCCGTTCTCGTTTTTACTTTCTATCTTTATTATACCAAGCCGAAAGAATTCAACTGCATGCGCGCGGAATTTTTTTCTGTTACGCGACGCGTGGGTTGCCTTTGAAGTGGGTGTAGGGCGGGCTTAGGTCGTAGCGGATTCCGGGCTCGGTTTGGTCGCGCTGGTTTGAGGTGAAGATGGAATCGCCCTGTTTGATCAGATAGTCGGCGGTGCGGGCGGCCAGGGCCTGGATTGTGAGGCCGGGGTTGGCGGAGCCCTGGGTGGGGAAGATGCTTCCGTCGCAGACGAAGAGGTTGGGGATATCGTGGGTTCGCCCGAATTTGTCGACAATGGAGGTTTTGGGATTATTGCCCATGCGGGCGGCTCCCACCAAATGGGCGTAGCGGGATTCCTGGACGACTTGTTCGGCTCCGGCGGCGCGCATTACTTCCATAACTTTATTTTTGGCGAACTCGATGAGCTTCTTGTCGTTGTCATGGAGGTTGAAGGTGACTTTGGCGACGCGGAGTCCGTGCTGGTCCTTTTCCTCGGCAAGCTCGACGCGGTTGTCTTCCCAGGGAAGGATTTCGCCGAGGAGGCCGAGCGCGGCCCAGTGGTTGTAGTCCATCATGACGCGGCGGAGACCCCAGCCCCATGCGCCCGTGGAGGCGATCATCTGCTTGGCGAAGGCGACGGGGAGCGGGCCGACGGTTTGGATGGCGAATCCCCGGGCGAAGTCTCGGCGCTTGTCGGTTTCGTAGAAGTCTTCTGAGAGCGCGTGGGCGGGGGGCGCTTTGTAGAGGCGAATGAGTTGGTCGAATCTGCCGGCGACTACGTTTCCGGCCTGGGCCATTAGATATTTGCCGAGCGTGCCGCTGGAGTTGGCGAGGCCGTGCTTGTGACCGGGGCAGGCGGAGTTGAGGAGCAGGCGCGGGGTTTCGATGGCGTATCCGGAGACGATGACGGCGCGGGCGCGCTGGAAGCATTCTTTGCCGTCGCGGTCGTAGTAGACGACGCCGTCGACGCGGCCGTCTTTGCGGAGGGCGACGCGGGCGGCCATGCAGAGGGAGCGGATTTCTGCGCCGTGGGTGATGGCGTCAGGAACGTGAGTGATGAGGGTGCTGGCTTTGGCTCCGACCTTGCAGCCTTGAATGCAGAAGCCGCGATAGATGCAGTGGGGGCGGTCGCCATGGGACGCGGAGAGGATGGCGACGGGGCCTCCGGCGCAGGTGCGAATGCCGAGTCTGGTGCAGCCGCGGACGAGAACGTCGCCGACTCCGCCGAGCGGGTGCGGGCCGTAGGGGTGGCCGTGCGGGTCTCCCCAGGGATACCAGGCGGGGCCGGCGACGGGCATTTCGCGCTCCAGCAGCGCGTAGTAAGGCTTGAGGTCCCAGTAGGACATGGGCCAGTCGAAGCCCACTCCGTCTTCGCTGTAGGTGCGGAAGTCGGAGGGGTGAAAACGCGGGGTGAAGGCGGCCCAGTGGACGGAGCCGCCGCCCACGCCCTTGCCGCTGTTGTTGGAGCCGAGGGCCAGCGGGTGCGTGCCGCCGGTGATGCGGAGGTCGTTCCAGTAGAGTTGGTGCGAGCCTTTCTCATCGCTGACCCAATCCTTTTCCGTGTCCCAGAAGGGGCCGGCTTCGAGACCGACGACTCTGAATCCGGCGCGCGCGAGGCGCTGGAGAAGGACGCCGCCGGCGGAGCCTACGCCGACGATGCAGTAGTCCACGGTTTCGCTTTCGGCGAATTGATGCATGGGCTGGGGGAGGGTCTGCATGGGGCCGAGGCGGTGGGCTGACGACTTCATCAGTGCGTGCCTCCGTGTCCGTGGAGGGAGGCGTGCGCGGGCGGAGTTCCTTCGTTGTCGAGGTCCGAAATTGAGTCGGCAGGGGCGGTCCATTCGTAGCGGGATTCGTCGGTTTCCCATGGTTCGGGCAGGCCGTTTTCAAGGCGCATATAGCCGCGCGGGTAGGCGGGGCCGCCGAAGCCGATTTCGTCCCACGACCACGGGTGGGAATAGTAGGCCGTAACGCAGTCTTCCATGAGCATGGCCCAGAAGCGGTGGATGGGCATTTGCTTCCAGACGGGATGATGGGGGGCGGGCTTGCCGTCGTGGAGCGACTTCAGAAGGAGTTCCTGGCGGCTGACGGGGAGCGCGGCGAATGGGGTTTGGAATTGCTGCTGGGCCATTTCGTCGATGGCCTGGAGGCCGAGGTGGTAGGCTTCGCGGTCGGGGGGCATGTCTTCGTAGCGGAAGCCGTTCAGTTCGTTTTTGTAGAGGCGCTCGTCGATGGTGGGGAGAATGGGGATGGTGTGGGGTTCGTCGCGGTCGTCCTGCGGGAGGATGCGGTCGAGGATGGCTTGGAGGAGTTCGGCTTCGGCGGGGTTGAAGAAGCGGATTTCTGGCGCGGCGTGGACTCGCTCGACGACGAGGTTGCGGGTGGTCTGGTCCCAGCTCTTCTTTTGCTTGAGGGTGCTGAATTTGGGGTAGTAGCCGGGCTGGGGCAGGTCGCGAATGGGCTGGCCGGATTTGGGGTCGAGGGGGAAGGAGTGCTTGGTCATTTGGGCTCCCGGCGGAGGAGGCTTGCCATGAGGCCGAGGAATCCGCAGGCGGCGAAGAGCAGCGGCGCGAAAACGGGCGGGCCGTAGATGGTGTTGTAGAGGGGCTTCTTCATGCCTCCGGGGCGGCGGAAGATTCCGCGGGCATGGAAGTAGAAGCCGATAGCGCCGTTGGCGAGCGCGAGCGCGGAGACGGCGGGGAGGGCGGTGTTGGCGGCGCGGCGGCTCTTGACGGCCGCGGCGGAGGAGGCCATGAGGAGCGGCGTGAGAAGGACGGGGCTCCACTGGACTTTGTAGCGGAAGTTGGATTTGTAGTGGGAGTACCAGGATTCGAATCCGCTGCAGAGGGCCCAGAGAAAAGTGACGGCGGCGAGGTGCTTCTGGAAG
>JBAUHD010000134.1:0-2357 GCA_049680085.1 Acidobacteriaceae bacterium | reverse complement strand
CGTCGAGGGCGCGCGGCGTGAAGACGCTGAGGCGATGCGCCTCGAAGAACATGGGCCGGTTGAGCAGTGGCCGGACGGCGAGAACGGCGGGGTTGAAGCGCTCCAGGTGGCCGGTCTGGAGGATGCGGTCGTGCCGGCGCGCGAGAGCGATGAGGGCATCGGCTTCGTCCGTGTTGGCGGCGATGGGTTTTTCAATCAGCAGGTCGATGCCCGAGCCGCGGGCGCTACCGGCGGACAGCAGCGGCGCAGCCACGGCGTGATGCGACGAGGTTGGCACGCAGACGGATGCGGCGTCGATGCGGAGTTCGCCGCGGTCGCGCGCAGCAAGGGCCTCGCCGACTGAGGTGTGGACGGGGACACGCCATTCATCGCGCAGAGCGGCGGCGCGGGCGGAGTCCGATTCAATGATGACGGCGAGTGAGACGGCGTGGCCGTCCTGCTCCAGTTCGCGGTACACGCGGAGGTGATTGCGTCCGAAGGCGCCCGCGCCGCAGACGGCAACGTGTACAGGCGGGGAGTTACCGGGCATCGCCGGCGACGGTCTTGAGGCAGCGGGCGTAGAGCTCGAGCAGTTGATTCACGTGGTCTTCTGGTTTGGCTCCGGAGGCGGAGGTGAACCCAGTGGATGGCGAGGTGGCGCGCCCGGCGCCGGTGCTGTTGACGACAAACTTGAAGAGGTCGAGGGCGATGTCCTCATTGCGGCGCGCGGCGCTGGAGACGTTCTGGGGCTGGTCCATAAAATCCTCCGGGGGAATGCTTCCGAGTGCGATGCTATCAAAGTTCTCTGAATCCATTTGCCGCATGGCGCGGGCTCCTATTTGGCCAGTTCGCTCTTCACGATCTCGCTCACGGTGCGCCCGTCGGCGCGGATGCCCGCCGCCTGGAAGCGTGCCTGAGCGGCCTTCATCACGGCGCCCATGTCTCTTGGTCCGAGCGTTGCTCCGGACGCCTTGAGTTCGCCGATTGTCTGCCGTACATGGCTGCGGATTTCCTCCTCGCCCGCGGCCTTGGGCATGTAGGTTTCGATGAGCGCGATCTCCGCTGTTTCTTTGGCCGCGAGCTCGGGGCGATTGCCTTTGGTGAACTGCTCGACGGATTCGTGGCGCTGCTTGATGAGCGTGGTGAGGATCTGCTGCGCTTCCTGATCGGTGACGGGCTGGCGCTTTTCTATTTCGCGATTCTTGAGCGCGGTTTTGACCATGCGCAGCGTGCTGGTGCGCTCAGCGTCGCGGGCCTTCATGGAGGCGATAATGTCCTGATCGATGCGGGCTGTGAGAGTGGCTTCTGTCATTTTGTTTGAACCGAACGGCGTCGCGGGTCCGTTTTGAACCCCAAACTTCTAATTATAGAAACAAAGCGCGTCGCGCGCCCGCCCGCTAGAATAAAAGCTGAGCCCAAACACTGTGAGGAGATCACAACGATGATTCGGAAGACCCGACTTTTTACTCCCGGCCCGACTCCGCTGCTGCCCGCGGCGCAGTTTGCCATGGCCGCCGCCGATATTCATCACCGCACGGTTGAGTTTCGCGCTCTGTACCAGCGCGTGCTCGATCAACTTAAGGAGTTTGTCGGCACCAAGCAAGATGTGCTGCTGCTGGCCTGCTCGGGGACGGGTGCGATGGAGGCTTCCATCTCGAACCTGACCTCGCCGGGGGACCGCGTGCTGGTGCTCTCGGCTGGAAAGTTCGGCGAGCGCTGGAGAGACATTGCCAAAGCGTTTGGATGCGAGGTGGATGTCGTCAGCGCGCCTTACGGTGGGACGTTCTTGCTGGAGGACGTTCGCAAGGCGCTGAAGCCCGGCCTGCGCGCCGTGCTGATGCAGGCAACGGAAACCTCGACCGGAGTGCGGCACGATGTGGAAGCCGTGGCGGAGCTCGTGAAGAAGCACGAGAGCGGCGCGTTGCTAGTGGTGGACGCGATTACCGGACTCGGCACCACACATCTGGACGTGGACGGATGGGGCGTGGACGTAATTATCGGAGGGTCGCAGAAGGCCGTGATGATTCCGCCGGGGCTCGCGTATCTTTCGCTGAGCGAGCGCGCGTGGGCGGCGGCGGAGACCTCGAAGAATCCGCGCTACTATTTTGACCTTCGCAAGGAGCGTAAGAACGCGCAAAAGGGCGAGTCCTCTTACACGCCGGCGGTGGCGCTGATCGCCGCACTCGGCGCGGCGCTGGACTTTATTGCCGAGCAGGGCGGAGGCGATCTGGCGACGGGCCGCAAGGCGCTGGTGGATAACGCAGAGACCTGCGCAGCGATGACGCGCGCGGCGGTGGAGGCGCTGGGGCTGCGACTGTTTGCTCCCGATTCGCCGGCTGCGGCGGCCACCGCGGTCTACGCGCCGGAGGGGCTGGATT
>JBAUHD010000133.1:0-2635 GCA_049680085.1 Acidobacteriaceae bacterium | reverse complement strand
GGGACGATCATTTCGCTCGTTCAGTGGTAGTCGCGCCGATATAGGGGAGATGGATGCATTGGGCGTGTTCTCATGTTGTATCCGAACCCAAACCTTTTGAAATGAGGCCGGATCTGCCCGCGCTGGTGGTCCCCCAGGATGGCAGTGTGATTGAGTTCGAGCGGTTTGCGTCCGGCCCTCGATTCGGGCTCGGCGCGTGCCGGCCCCCACCCTCTTGATGATCAGGTTGTCCTCCAAGCTCGGTGATGTCTCCAATGATGACCACCACGGCGCGGCCCGGCGGCCCGCCAGTATCGATGAAGTCAATAGTTCAAATGGAAACTTCCGGATCATCCCTCGCCTCGCGCAAAACTGCCTCGAACGGAAACATAAATCGATCCGACAGTGAAACCGCGAGACATTTCGGAGTTTGTGACGTCTATTGATAGACGTGAAACACCGCCTGCACGACCTGGGATCTGATTGCATCACTTCCTGCGCAGTCACGGTACGGAGTAGCAGGCGGGCGGAACGCAACCGGCCCTGCCTGCATTTTCCTCGCTTACAATGGAGTCATCCGACTCGTGTCTCGCATTTCAAAAATAGCTGGCCGCCACTTCCACATCGATTGGATGGCGCGGAGAATGAAGATTCAGGACGCCCTCGCTTGACTGCTGCTCGCGTTTCTCTCGTAGTTCCGAATTTGGCATTGAAAACCAGGCGCCGCTGGCGCATGGGCGCTCTTGCAGTTGCGGTTTTTCTGCAGCTTGCGTTCATGCCGGGAGCTGAGGGACAAACCCGCATCGATCTCGATCAGGCGATCCACCTTGCGCTCGCCCACAACCACGCCCTGCAAGCGGAACGCACTCTCATCCTTCAAAACCAGGCCCAGGAAGTAACCGCGAATCTGCGGCCCAACCCCAATATCAATTTCAATTCCCAGTACGTTCCCCTTTTGACTCCGCAGGATTTTTCGCTGGATACCCTGAACACGAATCAGGAGTTCGACCTGGGACTCGATTATCTGTTCGAGCGCGGCCACAAACGGCAGCGCCGGCTGAAAGCCGCGCGGGACCAGACCGCCGTGACTCGCGCGCAGGTTGAGGACGCCGAACGCACGTTGACCTTCAACGTGGCGCAGCAGTTCATTGCGGTCCTGCTTGCGGAGTCTACTTTGCAGTTCGCCCAGCAGGATTTGAAGGGTTTTGAGCAGACGGTGGGCCTGGCCCAGACCCAGTACAAGGCCGGCTATATCAGCGAGGGCGATTACCTCAAGATCAAGCTCCAATTACTGCAATTTCAGACCGACGTGTCCTCTGCGCAACTGGCCAGGGTGCAGGCTCTTATCGCCCTGCGGCAGTCGCTTGGCTATGACGCGGTGCCTGCGGATTACGATGTCTTCGGCACTTTGACGTACGTTCCGGTGAAGAAGCAGTTGGACGACCTGGAGGCGGAAGCGCTCAAGGACCGCCCTGACCTGCGCGCCAGCGAACTGGGAATCAGCGCCGCGCGAAGCCAGATTCTTCTGGCCAAGGCCAACGGCAAACAAGACGTGACTGCCGGCTTCACCTACACGCACACGTCGGCAGAGAACAGCAGCGGGATATCGGTGAGCATTCCATGGGCTCTCTTTGACCGGAATCAAGGCGAGATCGCGCGCACCCAATATGCTCTGACCCAGGCCCAGCAGGCCAAAATGGCGGCGTCCGATCAGGTTTTCTCTGATGTGGCCGACGCCTACACCTCCTTGCGCAGCAATGACGAAGTAGTCCGCATTTATTCATCCGGCTACCTGAAGCAGGCGCAGGACTCGCGCGACATCAGTGAATACGCCTATAAGCGCGGAGCGGCCAGCCTGCTGGATTTTCTGGACGCCGAACGCAGCTATCGCGTGGTGCAATTAGCGTATCGCCAGGCTTTATCCTCATACATGACATCGCTTGAACAGCTTAAGGAAGCCGTAGGAACGAGGAATCTTCCGTGAAGACGCCCAGGGATCGCTCGCCCAATCGCGCCGCGCTGATCGCGGCAGGGGTCATCGTGTTCGTGCTGGCCGGCTGCGGCAAGCCCAAATCGAACTCCGATAACAGCGCCGCCAACACCGGCAACGCAACGCTTTTCTCCATTCCGCCCGAGCAGATGGCCCATTTGCAGGTGCTTACGGCGCAGCCAACCACGTTGACGCGAAGCCTTCGCCTGACAGGGTCAGTTGCCTATGACAGCTTCCGTACGACGCCTGTCATCACCCAGATCAGTGGCCCGATTACGCGAATCGCGGTCGTGCCGGGGGAGAAAGTGCGCCGTGGTCAGCCCTTGCTATACGTGGCCAGTCCGGACTACTCCCAGTTGCGCTCAGCCTATCTCAAAGCGAAGGACGCCGACGCACTGGCGCAAAAATCTTATGCGCGAGCCAAGGACCTCTACCAGCATCACGCTTTGGCGGAACAGAACCTGGAGCAGGCTGAATCAGCCGAGGTGCAGACCAGCGGGGACTTGGAAAGCGCCGCCGCCGCTTTGAAAGTAGTGGGAGTCGCCGATCCTGATTCGCTGCTCAAGTCGTCTCCCTCCTTCGAGGCGCCGGTGCGCGCTCCCATCGACGGAGAAGTGGTCGAGCAGAATGTTTCCGCCGGACAGCTTCTCCAGACCGGCGCCACGC
>JBAUHD010000132.1:0-8144 GCA_049680085.1 Acidobacteriaceae bacterium | reverse complement strand
CTGCTGGAGGCCTCGGCAGCGACAGCGGCGGGTCCGTTCGCGAGCCCGCCCACTTCTCCGGCATCTGCGCGCTCAAGCCCACGCCGGGGCGCGTGCCCGCACGCGGCCATCTGCCGCCCTGCGTCGGACCTTTTTCCAGCATCGGAGCCATCGGCCCCATGGCCCGCACCATCGCCGATGTCACGCTGCTGTTTCGCGTTCTCTCCGGCCGCGATCCCATCGATCCATCCAGCCCTCCCGCCGACTTCCGCGAAGTGTCGCTCGATGAGGCAAAACAAATTCCCATCGGCTGGTTCGACGACGACGGCATCACTCCCGTCACCGAAGAAACCCGCCAGGCCGTGCGCAACGCCGCCTCCGCCCTCGAGCGCCAAGGCTTCGCCGTGCGCCGCTTTCGCCCCGCATCGCTCGAAGCCGCCCGCGTGCTCTGGTGGAAATTCTTCGTCCAGTGCGGAGAAATGTTTTATGCCCCCACCATCCGCGGCCGCGAGCACGAACTGAGTCCCATGTTTCAGCAGTTCCTCGCAACCGCCCGCGCCGAGCCGCCCCTCTCCGCCGAATCCCTCCTCAACGCCTGGGCCGAGTGCGACGTGGTGCGCGCCAGGTTCCTCGCTGAGACCAAAGACCATCCAATCCTGCTCACGCCCGTCTGCGCCACTCCCGCCTTCCGTCACGGCGAGCGCGCGTGGACCATCGACGGCCAGACCGTCGGCTATTTTGACTCCATGCGTTATACGCAATGGTTCAACCTGCTGGCCGCGCCCGCCGCCGTCGTTCCCGTGGGCCGTTCGAGCGAAGGCCTACCGATTGGCATTCAAATTGCCGGGCGTCCCTTCGCCGATGAAACCGTCTTAGCTGTGGCCTCCGCCGTGGAAGCCGAATTCCGCTACCGCCCGCCTCCCTTCGCCGACCTTTGACATAACTCCTTCAATCAATGGGACCTACCGTTGGGACTGCCCCGCAGCCGGACACCACGCCTCAAAAACCACAAAAAAACTCTGTACTTTTGTCTCCGGTTTGTATAACTTCGCATCAAATTGAACGGCGGTCCTCCCGCAATTGCGCGCGCCGGATGTTTGCCTCCTCACAGCCGATCCAACGGCTGCGAGGAAAGAGAGGGGCCTGTTCATGAATATCGTTCGTGCAGTCTTTAATTTTCTCTACGAAATCATCCTTGGTTGCAGCCACCAGCACCTCACCCGTCCATTCACCATTGAGAAACAGACCTACGAGGTCTGTCTGGATTGCGGCAAACAGATCTACTACTCGGCCGATGCCATGCGTCCGTTGAACGTGCTCGAAGCACGGCGTCTCCATGCGGCCCAAGCCGGCGAAGTGCGTGTGATGCCGGTCATGGCAGCTACGGTTCGGCCCGCGCTGGTTCCCGCCCGCGCCAGAAAATCCAACGCGGCCTGAATCGGTCTTCAAATCATCCAAAAGGGAGCGCCACCACGCTCCCTTCCTGTTTGCGTGCAATGGTGCGCTCGTAGTCGGCCAGTTTGAATCGATCTGTAACAAGTCACGACTTCACAGCTTGCTGAAAAACCTAGGCTTGAATCGGCTTTTCAAGGGGACGGGCTTCAGCCCGTCCGTATATGGATGCCCGCCTCCGTATAATCGAACCAGACACTTCATCCCATCTTTAGATTGGCTGCGCGTTCGTGATTGTTGACATTACCGGTCTCACCAAAATCTATCGCGACCGCCAGCAGACTGTGCGCGCGGTGGATGGCATTGACCTGGCGGTGAAACCGGGCGAGATCTTCGGCCTGCTCGGCCCCAACGGCGCGGGGAAAACCACCACCATCGGCATCTGCACCACCCGCACCCTGCCCACCACCGGCCAGGTCCGCATTGCCGGAATCGATGTGGTCGCCCACCCCGCGCTCGCCCGCCGCGGCATCGGAGTCGTGCCCCAATACAACACCCTCGACCGCTCGCTCACTATTTTTGAAAACCTCTACTTCCACTGCAAATACTTCGGCTTCAGCGGAGCCGACTCCCGCGCCCGCGCCAACGCGCTGCTCAGTCAGTTTCATCTGCTGGAGCGCGCCAGGAGCTTCCCCGCGCAACTCTCCGGCGGACTTCAGCAGCGCATCCAGATCGCCCGCGCCATCGCCCACCGCCCCGCCGTGCTCTTTCTTGACGAGCCCAGCGCGGGGCTCGATCCTCAAAGCCGCATCGCCATGTGGGAGGCCGTGCGAAGCCTTCGCGAGGAAGGCATCACCGTCGTCCTCACCACTCACTACATGGAAGAGGCCGACGAACTCTGTGAGCGCGTCGCCATTATCGACCACGGCAAGGTGCTGGCTCTCGATTCTCCCGAGCGGCTGAAGACCACCCTCGGCGCCGATACCAGAATTGAGCTCGCTCTGCGCTCTGAAAATTCGACCCAGCCCCTCGCCGAAACTCTCCGCGCCCTGCCCCAGATTCGCAGCGTCGAACCCATCGCCGGCGGTCTCCGACTCTTCGTGCACGCCCTCGACGGCCTGCTGCCGGAACTCGTGCGGGCCACGCACGACTACGGCGTAAAGGACATGGCCATCAACGCGCCCAGCCTCGAGAACGTCTTCATCAGCCTCACCGGGAGGGACCTCCGTGAGTAGCGCGACCGCCCTTCGCATCCAGCATCCGCAGCAGCGCGTCTCCTACACCGGAGCCTTCCTCGGGCTCATGCTCCGCGATCTCCGCGTCCTCAGCCGCGAAATCGGACCCTTCATCGTCCGCATCATCATGCAGCCGTTGCTGTTTCTCTTCGTCTTCACCTTTCTGCTGCCCCGCATCGGCCAGGCCCAGGATGTCGGCGGCGCAAACTTCGCCACCATCCTGCTCCCCGGACTCATGGCCGTCGCCATCATGTTCTGCGGCATCGCCTCCGTCGCCCTGCCCCTTTCGCAGGAGTTCGGCATCACCCGCGAAATTGACGACCGCGTCATGTGCCCCCTGCCGCTCTGGTCCGTAGCCGCGGAAAAAGTTGTCTTCAGCGCCCTCCAGTGCATTCTCTCCGCGCTGCTCGTCCTGCCGCTCGCCATCTGGGTCCCGGCCACTCCGGTCTATTTCCAGGTCACAAGCTGGACCATGCTCGTCCTCTCCCTCGTTCTTTCCAGCCTCGTCGCCGGCGCGCTCGGCCTGGCCATCGGCTCCAACGTAAAGCCGCAGCAAATCGGCCTGGTCTTTTCCATCATCGTGGTCCCCATCACCTTCCTCGGCTGCGTCTACTACACCTGGGAAGCGCTGAGCCCCGTGCGCTGGCTGCAAATCGCCGTGCTCGCCAACCCCATCGTCTACATGAGCGAGGGCCTGCGCACCGCGCTCACCCCGGGCGTCGCGCACATGTCGTCGCCGGTCGTCGTCCTCGCGCTGCTCATCTCCTTCGCCATTCTCTGGATCATCGGCATTCGCGGCTTTCGCAAAAACGTAATCTCCTGACAGTCTGTCCCGCCAATCAGCAACTCCTTAGAGCGCGATTGTCATTCCGAGCGAGCGAAGCGACGAGGAACCTGCGGTTTGCTTCAGTCGGCACGAATTTCATCCATTGGCGCAACCGGCTACCGAAGACCCGGCCTTGACCTGGTTTTTGAAGGGGACGGCCTTCAGGCCGTCCCCTCGTCAGCTTTTTCGCCGCGGCTTTAGCCGCTGAGGAATGGTTTCTCTTTCTCGATCGAGTTTTCCCGCAGCCTGTCGAGTCCGGCCCAATAGAGCTAAGATAAAGACTTAAAGCAACCGGCATTCCAGCCGCCTTTTCCCATGGTTTCCCGCCTACGCCGCCAATCCGGCCTCGCGCTTGCCACGATCCTCGTGCTGCTGGCCGGGTGCGGAGTGGGGCAGTTCGGCACCGCCAGCGCCAACGGCATATTTTCCGTCAGCGCATTGCAGGCGGCCACCACCTCCAATGGCCAGATTCAATTTTCCGCGCGCCTCTCCTCCGGCGATCCCGCCCCCGTCTCCTGGTCGGTCAGCGGAGGCGACAACGCCTCCTCGCTGGGCGAAGGACACATCGACGCCACCGGCCTCTACACGCCCCCCTCCGCGCTCTCGCAGGACACCGTGCATATTCAGATAACGGCGCGCCTCAAAGACGATCCCGCCGAAGCCGCCACTGAATCCGTTCGCGTCACCCCCGGCTTTGTCCAATCCCTGCTGCCGGAAAACGCCTCTCTCGCCGCCGGAGCCACGCTCGAAGCCACGGCGGAAATCGCCGAAGTGAACGCGGGTTCCGTCCACTGGAGCCTCGCCACCAATGCACCCGCGGGAAGCGACACCGGAACCCTCGGTAACGCATCCTGCCGCCGCAGCCTCGATCAGTACACCACCTGCAAAATCCTCTATACGGCCCCGTCGTCGCCTTTGCCCAACGCCGTCTACCTCAAGGCCACCGTCCAGGGTTCCGCTGCCTCCGCTCCGCTCAAAATTCTCCTCAATCCAGGCGGCGTCAGCAGCAGCCCCACCGTCAATCAGGCCGCACAGACCGGCCCCATCGCTCTCGGCTCCTCCGGCGGCAACGACAACGACTACGACACCTATCAGGACGCCACCGGCCAATCCTACGTCGCCGACTGCTGCGGCGGAACCCTCGGCGCGCTCGTTCAGGACAGCAAAAAAGACCAGTACATCCTGAGCAATAACCACGTCCTCGCCGAGTCCGATCAGGGCCGCGCCGGCGACACCATCGACGAGCCCGGCATGATCGACGATGGCTGCGTCCCGCTCAGCCACGCCGGATCCACCCTGCGCCCCGTCGGCACACTGAAATTCGTCGTCCCCCTCGCCACCACGCAAACCAACGTCGATGCCGCGCTCGCCTCGGTAGCCCCCGATGCCGTCGATCCCAACGGAAGCATCCTGCAATTCGCCGCGCCGACCCGCCCCGCGAATGCCGGCGACAGCATCGCCGCCGCCCCGCCCATGGCCGGTAATGGCGAAACCTTGACCGCCGCCAACCTCAACGGGCTCAGGCTCGCCAAAAGCGGGCGCACCACCGGCCTCACCTGCTCCGCCGTCGCCGCCATCGACCTCAGCGTCAAAGTCGATTACTTCAAAGACTGCGCCGAAACCCAGCCCTACTACACCAAAATCTTCACCGGACAAATCGGCATCGCCGGCGACCGCTTCTCCGACAGCGGCGACTCCGGCGCGCTCGTCGTCGACGCCTCCAATGCCCAGCCCGTCGGCCTCTTTTTCGCTGGAGGAACCGACGGCCAGGGCCACGGCCTCAGCATCGCCAACCCCATCGGCGACGTGCTGACCGAACTCAGCGCGCAAACCGGCAGTTCGATGAGCGTTGTCGGCACCGACGCGCCGCACGCGGTCGCCTGCGTTCGCTACGATACAAAAGCGCTCGCCGTCCGCGCGCCCATCTCAACCGCCGCCAAAGCTCGCGCCGAACGCGTCGCACAAACGAGTGCGGCGTTCCTCGTCAATCCGGACAAAGGCATTCTCGCCGTAGCCGGCGGAGCCAGCCTCGATAGTCCCGGCGAGCCCGCGATAATCGTCTATGTGGATAGCCCGCGCGCCTACGCCAGCGTGCCGCCCACCGTTGACGGAGTGCGCACTCAGGTCATCCGCACCGACGCCGCCGCGCTCGCCCGCGACACCCAACCCGCAACGCCCGAATCCACCGACGGCCTCGCCCTCACCGCCGACAGCCTCGCCAAAGCCAAAGCCGCCGTCGCGCATTTCGCGCCCCGCCTGCTTCAAGACCCATCCATTTTCGGAGCCGGCGTCGCCCAGAGCTTCGACAATCCCCACGACCCCGCGCTGCTCGTGCTGGTCGATCCCAACCTCGCCCCCCACGCCATGCCTGCCACCCTCGGCGGCCTGCGCGTGCGCTACATGAAGCTCCACCGCTTCCACGTAACCCGCTCGAAATACGCCGGCCCCCACCCCGCCCCAGGCTGTTCCATCAAAAAAATGGCGGGAACCTCCAATCGCGGCACATTCGACGAGCGTCTGGTGTCCCGCCCATAAAATAGCTGGAATCGATACGACGTCATCCTGAATCGCTGGAATAGACACGATGTCATCCTGAGCGAAGTTTGGCGCATCGCGCCAAACGCAGTCGAAGGACCTGCGGTTGCGATGCTGGATATAAAACCGCAGCGGCTTTACAGGCTGCGGAAAAACTCGGCTTTTGGGGAAGGGGCACGGCTTTAGCCGTGCCATAAGCCACCCAACAGCGCGGGGCTTTAGCCCCTGAGGGATGGTTTTTCTTCCAAGTTCTCCGTAACGCCCGCCAGCTTCCGCTTCAAATCCTCGGCGATCTGCCGCCCATGAAAGCGCCCATTCTCAATAAAAATCTCATTCGTCCGCGACCCCGCCACAATCACGCCCGCCAGATAAATTCCCGGAACATTGCTCTCCAGGCACTTGGCATCGCAAACCGGCAGCCGGTCTTTGCCTTCAAACCGCACGCCCAGCGCGGTCAGAAATTCAAAATCCGGATGATACCCCGTCAGCGCGAACACCGCGTCATTGGGCAGCGTCCGCTTCCCTTCCGGCGTCTCCAGCGTCACGGAGTCCGCGGCAATCTCCACCACCCGGCTGTTGAAGTATGCCGCCACCTGCCCATGCTTGATGCGGTTTTCAATGTCCGGCAGAATCCAGTACTTCACATGCTTGTGCATGGCCGACCCGCGATGCACCAGCGTCACCCGCGCTCCGCGACGCCATAACTCCAGCGCGGCAATCGCCGCCGAATTCTTCCCGCCGATCACCATCACATCCAGGTCGTAATAAGGGTGCGGATCGTCGTAGTAATGATGCACCTTCGGCAAATCCTCCCCCGGAATGTTCATATAGTTGGGCAGGTCGTAATATCCCGTCGCCACAATCACTTTTTTCGTGCGAAAAATTTCCGCGCGCTCGAACCGATCCTTCGTCCGCACTTCAAACTTTCCATCCTCGCCCGTCACGCACTCCACCAGCCGATACAGCCGCGCGTCCAGCTTGTAATGCTCGGCCACCTTGCGGTAATACTCCAGCGCCTCATTGCGCGCGGGCTTCTGGCTGGGGCTCGGAAACGGAATGTCTCCAATCTCCAGCAGCTCCGGCGTCGTAAAAAACGTCATGTGCGACGGATAATGAAAAATCGAGTTGCACAAGCAGCCCTTGTCCACCATCACGCTGCGAAACCCCGCCCGCTGCGCCTCTATCGCGCACGCCATCCCCGTCGGCCCCGCCCCAATTACCAGCACATCAAATTCGCCTGCGTCCTTTGCTGCGTTCATGGATTTAGCTTAGTCGATTTCGCGTAGCCGCCACGCGCATCCGGAATTCGACCCTCTTCCATCCTCATATAATGAAAGTGATTCCCATAAAGCACGAGGAGCGTTGGATGCCCGAAACACGCAAGGAAAAAGATTCGCTTGGATTCGTCGAGGTGCCCGCGCGCGCCTACTACGGCGCGCAGACCGCGCGCGCCGTCGAGAACTACCCCATCTCCGGAATGCGCGCCCACCCCGCGCTCATCCGCGCCATCGGCATGGTCAAGCATGCCGCCGCAGAGGCCAATCGCGAACTCTGCCTCGTCGACGACGAACGCGCCAACGCCATCATGGCCGCCGCCCAGGAGGTCATCGACGGCAAGTGGAATAACGAGTTTGTCGTCGATGTCTTCCAGGCCGGCGCCGGCGTTTCCTTCCACATGAACTCCAACGAGGTCATCGCCAATCGCGCCAATGAAGTTCTCGGAGGCGCGCTCGGCGAGTACGCCCGCGTTCATCCCAACGACCACGTGAACTACGGCCAGTCCACCAACGATGTTTTCCCAACCTCCATGCGGCTGGCCACGCTGCTCAATCTTGAAACCCTCTACCCCGTCCTCGACGCGCTCGCCACCACCTTCGCGGCCAAAGCCAAAGAATTCCACAACGTCATGAAGTCCGGCCGCACCCACATGCAGGACGCGGTGCCCATTCGCCTCGGCCAGGAGTTCGCCGCCTACGGCCTCGCCATCGCCAAAGGCCGCAAGTTTCTCTCGACCGCCGCCGACTCGCTCCGCGAACTCGGCCTCGGCGGCTCCGCCGTCGGCACCGGCATCAACACCCATCCCGACTACCGGGCTAAGGCGATTCAAAACCTCGCCCGCATCTCCGGCCAGCGCCTCACCCCCGCCGAAGACATGCGCTGGGCAATGCAATCGAACG
>JBAUHD010000131.1:0-10651 GCA_049680085.1 Acidobacteriaceae bacterium | reverse complement strand
CCGGCGCGCATGAGCATTCGCATGACGCGGGCGGCTTGCTTGTCGTTGGCGGGTTGCTTCACGCCCTTGCGCTGCAGATGGCGGCGGGCCAGCGCCTCTTCGTCAACGTTCTCGTAGGCGGCGTCCAGCGTGGTGGCGATCAGCTCGGAGTGGACGCCCTTGATGGTGAGGTCCTGACGGACGCGGCGCTTGCCGAAGCTGGCGTTCTCCTGGCGCAGGCGGGTGTAGTTGGCGGCGTAGTCGGCGTCGTTCAGGTAGCCGTGGTCTGTCAGCCGGGCGAGGACGGCGTTGATTTTCGCCTGGCCGGTTTCGCCGGGTTCGACGCGGTTGCGCATGAGGCGGGTGAGTTCGGCGACAGTGCGCATCCGGCGGCCGAGGGCGTGGACGGCGTACTCGTAGAGCGCGGCCTCGTTCAGCGGCTCGGGTTTCTTGCTGGCGCGAAAGGGCATGTTGTCAGGTCCAGGCGTTCATCTTGTACACAGGATATGGTAGCGGGATTTGCGGTAGTGTTTCAGTTTGAACCCTCAGGGGCTAAAGCCCCTTTGTTTTTGAGGAGGTCAATGTACGGGCTGAAGCCCGTACCCTTCAAACTGAGACACTACCGTACCCTTCAAACTGAGACACTACTGGATTTGGCCCTTTCTTTCCCTTCGCGCGTCTATTTGAGTAGCATCGTATACGAGGAATCCTAGTGTCCGCGCTCCGCCGTTATTCGCCTCTGCTCGCTTTCGCCCTGCTGGCCGCTTTCGCGCAGGCCCAGGTTTCGTTTACCTCGGTGCCGCTGGATGCGGGCTTTGGGCCGCTGGATACCTCCGCGCCCTCCATTCCGGTTCCGCAGCTTATTCAGGAGTTCACGGCCAAGGAAACGGTCTTTCGCAACGCGCTGAACAACTACACCTACCAGCGCAGCGTGGAGGTGCAGACCATCAACGACGACGGCAAGGTGGATGGGCAGTATTTTGATGTGACGGACATCACCTATGACCCCGATGGCCGCAAGGCGGAGCGCGTGGTGGACGCGCCGGTGAGCACGCTGACGCGGGTGATGATGAGCCCGGCGGATTTCTCCGATATTGAACACCGGCTGCCGTTTGTGCTGACGACGGAAGACGCGGAACAGTACAACATCACCTACGTCGGCAAGCAGCGCATTGACCAGGTGGACACCTACGTCTTCAACGTGGCTCCCAAGGTGATTGAGAAGCACCAGCGGTATTTCCAGGGGCGCATCTGGGTGGATCAGCGCGACCACCAGATTGTGGTGACGGACGGCAAGAACGTGCCGGACGATCTTCGCAAGGGCCATGAGGATCTTTCTCTGCCCTTCATCACCTATCGCCAGCAGATTGACGGCAAGTACTGGTTCCCGGTCTACACGCATGAGGACGGGGTCCTGCACTTCAGCGCGAGCAGCGGCGCCATGAGCGAGGACGTGCATCTGCGCGAGACGCTGAAGTACACCAACTACAAGCAGTACCGGTCGACGATCCGGGTGCTGTTCCAGGGTCAGGACATCTCGAATGGCCAGGGGGCGTCTCAACCGCAGCCGACTCCGCCGCCGACTCCGCCGCCGGCGAAGCCGAAGTAGCAACTGACGTTCACCCTGTTCCCCCACACAAGCAAAATCGCTTGTGTGGGCCACCGGACCGGAGGGGTGCGGGATTCGGCGTTCGATCCGTTAGAGTAAGAAGCTATGGACGCCTCGAACTGGAAAGCGCACCTCTATCGCTCCTATGTTTCCAGCGGTCAGGCGCGGGACAGCGATACATCCGCCGCTGAGCACTTTCGGCCCCCGCGCGCGCACCTTACCTCGATCATCCGCCGCCACTTTCCAGCCGAGCGGTCCACGCCGATTGTCGATATCGGATGCGGCCACGGCTCGCTCCTCTATTTCCTGCGGCAGGCGGGGTACACGAACCTCCAGGGCGTGGATACTTCGGAGGAGCAAGTGGCGCTGGCCGCGCGGCTCGGTGTCGCGGGCGTGCTTTGCGGCGATGCGCTGGGCTTTCTGCGCGGGCTGGGAGATTCGTCGGTGGGCGTCGTCGGCCTGTTCGACGTTCTGGAGCATTTGACGCGGGCCGAAGCTTTTGAACTGGCGCATGAGGCAGGACGGGTGCTGGGTCCCGGAGGGCGGTGCATCGGGCACGTTCCCAACGCGGAAGGGATTTTCGGCATGCGCATCCGCTACGGCGACCTTACCCACGAGCAGGCTTTCACCAAGCAGTCGGTGGGCCAGATGTTTCGCTCCCTCCAATACAGCGGCGTGGAATGCTTCGAGGACAAGCCGGTGGCCCATGGCCTGAAGAGCCTAGTGCGCCGCGTGCTGTGGGATGCCGGAACCTTGCCGTTTCGCCTGCTGTTTATGGCGGAGACAGGAGCCTCCGGCGCGATCCTGTCGCAGAATCTTTTGTTCGTGGCGCGGAAGTAGGACGTGGGCGCGCAGACGGTCAAGGCGTGGCCTGAGCGTGGAAATCAATAGTCAGCGTTCCGCGGAGCGGGGATGCGTCCGTAGCCGATGTCTTCGAGTCTTTGTTGTGCGGGGGATTTTGGGTGGTTGGCTTTTTCCGACGTCTCGGTGAGACATGGAGTACCCGCGATCGCGGCCGCATATGCGCTTGCGGGGGAGAGAACCGCAGGTCCCTCGTCGCTTCGCTCGCTCGGGATGACGTCGGTTTGGATGGTTGAAAGTGCAGGTTCCTCCGCTTCGCTCGCTGCGCTCACTTCGGTCGGAATGACAACGGTGTTGGCGATGGGTTGGAGTGAGGCGTGGTTGTTTTGGGATTTTTCCCAGCGGTGGAGGTTTTGTTCGGCGTTGCGGAAGAGGCGGTTGTAGGTGTTGGCCATTCCGGTTTCGATTTTGCCCTCGTTGAGGGCCTGGAGGACCAGCCAGAGGTTGTGCTGGATGGCGGGACGGTCTCCCGGATAGACGAAATCGAGGCGCTGGGCGGGGCTGTTGGTGGTGGTGTGCGCCTGGCGGAGGGCGTTCACGTTTCCGCCGATGTGCTTGAAGCAAAAGTTCAAGCCGACCATGGCGGGGAAGGCGCAGCGGTCTCCCTCGCGGTTGGCATAGTGGCAGACGCGGAACATTGCTTTGAGTTCTTCCATGGGTCTCCTTACAGGGCTCGGGGGCCAGGGCTCAGGGCTCAGGGCTCGGGGCTCAGGGCTCAGATTTGTTTAAAAACTCTTTGGTGATCTTGAAAACAAAGGGGTTAGGTTGGCATTGATTTCAAAATATAGAAAACAAATGAGTTATTTGTATAATATAGAAAACAAATGGTTTGCTCCTTGTTTGGGGATCGTCCCCCGAGTTGCTGAGAAAAGGAAAGGCGCAGCTTTTTGGGCTGCGCCTTGGGTGGAACTGAATTTTTGTCTACTTTTTTAGTGTATCAGGTTGGCATAATTCAGATGCATTTTTATGTTGTTGATATTGCGGTAGTTATAATTTTTTTGCTTGACAAGTTCTTTGCCGCGAAAAGCGCCGTGGATGGGCGCCCGGATTTATTCGGACTGAGGCGAACCGCGGGTCCCTCGTCGCTTCGCTCGCTCGGGATGACATCGTGGGTGGGGACGGGCTGGGGTGCGCTGTCTCGATTGCGGGTCTCGCTGGTAGACTTATTTCATCTTGGTTGAGCTGCTTCCATCGATTCTTTCCGCCGATTTTGCCCGTTTGGGCGAGCAGGTTCGCGCCGCTGAGCGAGGGGGCGGGACCGTCATCCATGTGGATGTGATGGACGGGCATTTTGTTCCAAATCTGACGCTGGGGCCTCCGGTGGTGAAGTCGCTGCGGCGCGCCACCGATTTGCCGCTTGACTGCCACATGATGGTTGAGAATCCGGATGAATTTGTGCAGCCGTTTGCCGAGGCCGGAGCCAACTGGATGAGCGTGCATTATGAGGCGTGCCGCCATCTGCATCGCTCGCTGGAGTTGATTGCGCAGCACGGCATGAAGCCGGGGGTGGTCATCAATCCGGCGACGCGCGTGGAGCTGCTGGTTCCGGTGCTGGGGATGGTCCATCATGTTCTGGTGATGAGCGTGAATCCTGGGTTTGGGGGGCAGAATTTTATTCCCTATTCGCTGAAAAAGCTGCGGCGGTTGAAAGAACTTCGCCAGGAACTGGGGTTGAGTTATAGGATTGAGGTTGACGGCGGCGTGGACCAGGAGACGGTCGGCGACGTTGTGGAAGCGGGAGCCGAGCTGCTGGTGGCGGGGAATGCCGTCTTCGGAGCCGGACGGCCCGAACAGGATGCTCGCGCGCTGCTGGAAGCGGCGCGGAAGGCGGAACGGAAAGTGAAATCCCGCCCCCTCGGCAAGGTCGGGGCAGGCTCTTCGCGCAAAAGCGGCGCGAAGGATGGGGCATCCAGAGCAGCGTTGGCACGAGATTAGGAGAATCCCACCCTTGCCGCGATGAGACCGCGTCAAGGATGGGGCACCCGGAGAGTTGGAAAGTCCGGAATAGTTGTTGAGGTTTTATGAATCGAGTATTGACCCAGATTGCCGTTGCGGGACTTTGCGTGGCGATGTTGCCGCCAGCCTTTGCGAAGCAGAAGAAGAATAAGAAAGACTTCAACCTGAGCGCGAATCCGCTGGCGGACGTGAAGTCGCAGCAGCCGGACAAGATTCTGTATGACAAGGCCATGAACGCGCTGAAGAAGGGCCGCTTTGACGTGGCGCGGCTGGACTTGCAGACGCTGCTGAACACGTATCCGGAAACCGAGTACGCGATGCGGGCGAAGCTGGCGATTGGCGACACCTGGTACCGCGAGGGCGGGACGGCGGCGCTGACGCAGGCGGAGTCGGAGTACAAGGACTTCATCACGTTTTTCCCGAACACTCCGGAAGCCGCCGAAGCGCAGATGAAGGTCGGCGACATTTACTTCCAGCAGATGCAGAAGCCGGACCGCGACCCGGCCAACGCCGAGCAGTCGGAACAGGAATACCGGACGATGCTGCAGGACTTCCCGGACTCGCCGCTGGTTCCGCGGGCCAAGCAGCGGCTGCGGGAAGTGCAGGAGGTGCTGGCGCAGCGGGAGTTTGAGATTGGGGAATTTTACGCGGCTCGCGAAAACTGGGCCGGGGCCATTGCGCGGCTTCAGACCGTGGCCGACTCCTATCCTCTGTTCAGCCACGCGGACCAGACGCTGATCACGCTGGGCGACGCCTATGCGACCGAGGCGCAGATAGCGACCCGCTTGCGGCTGCCGGCCAAGGCGAAATCCGAAATTGTGAAGATTTACAACGACCGTGCGGCGGCGGCGTGGGACCGCGTGGTGCTGCACTATCCGATGGCTCCGCACGTGGAGGACGCCAAAGACCGGCTGATCGCGATGGGGCGGGACATTCCCGAGCCGACGCAGCAGGAGCTTGCGCAGAGCGAGGCCGAGGAAGGCAGCCGGATGAACGTGAGGTTGAAGGACCGGGCGATTCTGCTGATCAAGTCGGGCCCTTCGACCGAGCAGGCGGCGCGCGTGGGCCAGCCCACGCTGCAAGATCCGCCGCCGACGCTAGCCCCACAGATTGACCAGGAAAACATTAATCTTTACCGGGCGGCGTTTGAGAACAAGCCGCTTCCAGGCCTGACGCCCACGGGCAAAGACAAGACGGCGGTGGCGATCAGCAATGGTGCGGCACCCCCGGCGGCGACCAATCCACAACCCCTGCAGCTTCAGGCGATTCCTGAGCAGGGCGGATCGAGCGGCACGGTGACGGAAGTGGTTCCGACGAGCGGCGCGGCGGGGAGCGGCGGCGGAGCGGGATCGACTGTGACAGCGACGATTGTGGCGGCGCCTTCTTCTTCAGCGGCGGCGGCGGCGGCTTCATCCACGACTGCACCTTCATCTGCGGCGGCACCTTCATCAACAGCGGCACCTGCCGCGGTGGGGGCCACTCCCGCAGCGGCTGCGAGCCCGATCATTCAGCCGGTGGTGCCGGTGGGCAACACGGCGCTTCCTCCGGTGGACAAACCAACCGAGGCCGGCAACCAGACCAACGACGTGAAGGGCGGAGCCCCGGCGCAGATCGCCACGGGTGCGACGGCGGAAAATGGCAAAAAGAAACACAAGAAGGCTCCGTATAACTCGAAGGATGAGTCGTCGAGCCGGCACAAACAGAAGAAGGGCGTGAAGAAGCTGAATCCGTTCTAAACGAGATTCGCGCCGACGGAAGCGAACCGCAGGTGCCTCGTCGCTTCGCTCGCTTGGGATGACCATCGTGGGTGGGGATGGACGGAAGCGAACCGCAGGTGCCTCACTTCGTTCGGGATAACATTTGTTTGTGGTGAATCAAGGAGAGGCCGCCGGCGGGCGGTCTTTCTGTTTGTGGACGGCGGGCCGGTTGATCGGCTTCGCTGTGCTATCGTCAGACTTGGATACCTCCAGCAATGCCCCACGAACTACAGAAAGCTTATGATCCGACGGCGATTGAAGATCGCTGGGCCGCGTATTGGGTGAGCGAGCGGCTGTTTCACGCCGACGCCGCCGCGATGCCGGATGCGACGCCTTTTACCCTCCTGCTGCCGCCTCCCAATGTGACCGGAAGGCTGCACATGGGCCACATGCTGAACCAGACGGAGATGGACATCCTGGTGCGGTGGCGGCGCATGTCGGGCGATCTGACGCTGTGGGTTCCGGGAACCGACCACGCGGGTATCGCCACGCAGATGATGGTGGAGCGGCAGCTCACGAGCGAAGGCAAGACTCGCCAGCAGCTTGGCCGCGAGGCGTTTGTGGAGCGGGTGTGGGAGTGGAAGCGGCACTACGGCGGGGCGATTCTGGACCAGATGAAGCGGCTGGGCGCGAGCGTGGACTGGGGACGCGAATACTTCACGATGGACGAGAATTTGTCGCGCGCCGTGAAGGAAGCCTTTGTGCGGCTGCACGAGCAGGGGCTGATTTATCGCGGGGCCTACATTGTGAACTGGTGTCCGCGATGCCAGACAGCGATCAGCGATCTGGAAGTGGTCCACGAGGACCAGCAGGGGAAGCTTTGGGAGATTCGGTATCCGGTGCTCGGGGCCGACGGGAAGCCGGAGCCGGGAGAATTTCTGACGGTGGCGACGACGCGGCCTGAGACCATGCTGGGCGATGTGGCGGTGGCGGTGCACCCGGAGGATTCGCGGTATACGCATCTGCATGGGAAAAAACTGCGGCTGCCTTTGGTGGGGCGCGAGATTCCGGTTGTGACGGATGGCTGGGTAAGCGCGGAGTTCGGCACGGGCGCGGTGAAGGTGACGCCGGCGCATGATCCGAATGATTTTGCGATTGGGCAGCGGCACGGGTTGGAATCGATTTCCGTGATGGACGAAAGCGGGCACATCGCTGGTCACATCAAGGCCGAGGGCGGCAAGTACGCGGGACTGGATCGGTATGTCGCGCGGAAGCGAATTTTGGAAGACCTGGAAGCGCAGGGGCTGCTGGGGAAGGTGCGCGAGCACACGAACGCGGTGGGCAAGTGCGACCGCTGCAAAACGGTAGTGGAGCCGAGACTTTCGACGCAGTGGTTTATCGCAGTGAATCAACAGCCGAAGGGGGGAGGGCCCAGTCTGGCTGAATCCGCAATCGCCGCGGTGAAGGCGGATGCGAACGGCGCAAAGGCAATCCGATTCACACCCGAGATGTACGAAAAGACATACCTGGGGTGGATGGAAAACATTCACGACTGGTGCATCTCGCGGCAGTTGTGGTGGGGGCATCGGATTCCGGCATGGCACTGCGGGACGTGCCGGCAGATTACGGTGGCGCGGGAGACTCCGGCGAAATGCGCGCACTGCGGAAGCGAAAACCTTACGCAGGAAACCGATGTGCTGGACACTTGGTTTTCTTCCGGGCTGCTGCCGTTTACGGTGTTCGGATGGCCGGAGCGCACGACGGACCTGGACAGGTTTTATCCCACGCAGTTGCTAGTCACCGGCTCCGATATTTTGTTTTTCTGGGTGGCGCGGATGATCATGCTGGGCTGCCACTTCATGCTGGAAGTGCCGATGGCGGATGGGCCTAAGGGTGAAAGCCGGGCGCGCGGGTTGAGAGACGCAGTTCCCTTTCGCGAGGTTTATATTCACGCGCTGGTGCGTGATGCCGACCGGCAGAAGATGTCGAAGACCAAGGGCAATGTGATTGATCCCATCGAAATTGTGCAGCGCTATGGAACCGACGCAGTGCGGTTCACGCTGGCGGCGATGGCTTCGCCGGGAACGGATATTGCTTTCAGCGAGGCGCGCACGGAGGGGTATCGCGCGTTTGCGAATAAGATCTGGAACGCGGCGCGGTTCATTTTTATGAACGTGGACCGCGCGGCGGAGGCGGGAATTGTTGTCGATCCACACTCGCTTGCGAATTCACTTGGCCCCGATGCGGACTCGCCCATCGAGGCGCGCTGGATCGTCTCGCGACTGAACGGCACGGCGGAGCAGGTCAACCAGGCGCTGGGCGATTCTCGCTTTCACGAGGCGGCCAGCCTGATCTATCAATTTTTCTGGGGAGACTTCTGCGACTGGTATCTGGAAATTGTGAAGCTGCGGCTGGACTTCGGCGATGGGGCGGACAAGTCCGCAAGCCGGGCCGCGCTGACCACGTTGCTGGCCACCTTTGAAGCGGCGCTGCGGCTGCTTTCGCCCTTCATGCCGTTTATCACCGAAGAGCTGTGGCACGCGATTTACGACGGCAAGCCGCCGGCGAAATCCATCGCCCTATCTCGTTATCCGCAGATCCTTGACGAGGCGGTGAACGCGGGCGTGGAAGCGGAGATGACCACGTTGCAGGAACTCATCGTCATCATCCGCGCCCATCGTAAAGATTTGGGCGTTGCAGAAAACGCGACGGTTATGGCGACAATTTACCCCACAACAACAAGATCTAAAAATATACTTCAGCAAAATCCAGGGATCGTGGAAAAGCTCGCAAGAACCCTTCCACTCGAAGTTGCTCTAGCACGACTTGAAGGCGCAGGAGTACGCTCTAACGCATCATTTGACGAACAAGTCCTATACGAGAAACAGATCGACATAGCCGCCGAGCGTGAACGCCTGAGCAAGAAGCTGGAACAATATGAGAAAGTACTCCTCAACGCGGACCGGCAGCTGAAAAATGAGGCTTTTCTCGCCAAGGCACCGGAGAAAATTGTCGCGGGCTTGAAGAAGCAGGCGGCGGAGGCCGCGCTGTTGCGGCAGGAAACGCTGGACGCGCTGGAAAAACTGGGCCGGGTTTCGGTCTGAGCCCTCAGGGGCTGAAGCCCCGTTGTTTTTGAGGAAGGAAGGGTACGGGCTGAAGCCCGTACCCTTCATTTCGAAACACATCCCAAGCTGAAGGAGCTTGCGTAGGAACGGAACGTATGGATTGGAAGAGCAGAAAGATTGAAGCGATTCTCGAACAGGCGCTGGTGGAGGACAAGGCAACCAGCGATGTGACGACGGCCATTACGGTGGATCCGGGGCTGCGGGCCTCGGCGACAATTCTGGCAAAACAGGATTGCGTGGTTGCGGGGCTGGGCTGCGTTTCGCGACTTCTCGACATTTACTCGCGACTGGACAAGAAGGCCGTCGGGCGGTTCGAGGTGATCAGCCATCCGGAGATGTTTGACGGCGTGCGCGTGAAGCAGGGGCAGGCGCTGGCGGTGATTCGGCACAATGCGCGCGTGATTCTTTCCTGCGAACGGGTGATCCTGAACCTGATGCAGCGGATGAGCGGCATCGCCACGCTGACGCGGCGGTATGTGGACGCGATTCAGGGCACGGGGGCAAAGGTTCTGGACACGCGCAAGACCATTCCCGGATTGCGGATTCTCGATAAATACTCCGTGCGCTGCGGAGGCGGGGAGAACCATCGGCTTGATTTGTCAGACGGAATTCTGATCAAGAACAACCATATTTCGCTGGGCGGCGGCATTGAGAAAGTGCTGGCCCGCGCGCATGAGTTGCGGCGCGAAGGCCAGGTGATCGATATTGAGGTCCGCACGTTTGACGAGTTGCGGGCGGCGCTGGACAACGGCGCCGAGTCGCTGCTGCTGGACAACTTCACGCCGGCGGAAATCAAGAAGGCAGTGAAGATTGTTGGCGAACACGGCGGTGAGATTCCGACGGAGGCTTCGGGCGGAATTGTGCTGGAAAACATTCGCAAGTATGCGCTGGCGGGAGTGGATTATATTTCGGTGGGCGCGCTGACGCATTCGGCTCCGGCGGTGGACTTGAGCATGAAGATTACGGCGGAGATTTATTAGCGGAAATAGTGTTGGTGTACCCACGAAGGAAGTGCAGGTCCCTCCGCTACGCTGCGCTTCGGTCGGGATGACAATAGGAGAAGTGGAAGAGCAGGTCCCTCCACTGCGTCATCGCTTCGCAATGACTTCGGTCGGGATGACAATAGGAGAAGTGGAGAAGCAGGTTCCTCCACTTGGCTGCGTTTCGGTCGGAATGACAATTCTGTATTTTGAAATGGAATACCAGGCATGGAAGTTATGGTTAAGGACGGCTTCGATCCGGGCTCGCTGAATGCGGGGCTGGCGGAGACGCGCTTCCATGGCAGGCTGCATTTTTTTTCGAGCCTTCCCTCGACCAATAGCCATGCCATGGCGGAAGCCGAGGCGGGCGCGGCGGAAGGCTCCGTTTATTTTGCCGATGAGCAGACGGCGGGGCGGGGGCGGGGGGCGCATAACTGGGCGTCT
>JBAUHD010000130.1:0-6923 GCA_049680085.1 Acidobacteriaceae bacterium | reverse complement strand
GCTATGTCACTTACAACGAGGACACCAACCAGTTCAGCCTGAATGCGGAGCAGGCATTCACGCTGGCCAACGAGGACAGCCCCGCCTATCTGCCCGGCGCGTTTGAGCTGGCCCTGGCGTCGCTGGCCTCAGTTCCAAGAATCACGGAGTGCTTCCGCACCGGCGCGGGCATGGGCTGGGGCGAGCACAATGAGGGCGTGTATCACGGATGTGAGAAGTTCTTCCGGCCCGGCTACGCTGCGAATCTCGTAGCCGCGTGGATCCCGGCGCTGGAGGGCGTGAAGGAAAAACTGGAGAAGGGCGCGAATGTGGCTGACATCGGCTGCGGCATGGGCGCTTCCACGCGGCTCATGGCCAAGGCGTTTCCCAAGTCAGAGTTCGTCGGGTTTGACTCCCACGACAAGTCGATTGAAGGCGCACGCGATGCGGCGAGCCGTGAGGGGCTCGCCGATCATGTGACGTTTCAGGTTTCGAAGGCCAAGGACATTCCGGAGAAAGGCTACGACTTCGTGACCGTCTTCGACTGCCTGCACGACATGGGCGACCCCGTAGGCGCGGCAAAGCACATCCGCGAGGCCATCGCCGAGGACGGCACCTGGATGATTGTGGAGCCGTTCGCGAAGGATGAAATGAAGGACAACCTGAATCCGCTGGGCCGCGCATACTACGGCTTTTCAACGCTGCTGTGCACCCCCTGCTCGCGCTCGCAGGAAGTAGGCCTATGCCTGGGCGCGCAGGCCGGCGAAGCACGAATTCGGGAGATCGTGACAGCAGCCGGCTTCAGCCGCTTCCGCCGCGCCACGGAAACGCCGTTCAACATCGTGTATGAGGCGCGGCCGTAGGCTGAGCTGATGAAGGCCGCGGTTTCGATGCCGGAATCGCGGCTTTTAGCCGCTGAGGGATGTCTCTTTCGTTCTTGAATTTGATTTTTTTCAGCAAGCTCTTGAGCCGTGCCGTAAAGAGCCTGAAGATACGCGGTGCTTTAGCCCCGCGTGGCGTACTGCACTAGCGTTTGGGGCTGAAGTAGGCGATGAGGGCGACTTCGAGGGTGGACTGGGAGGGGACGGTTCCGATACCACGTTGGAAGAAGTCATGATCGGAGTCATCGCGGCGATATTCGATGCGGCTCAGGACGCCTTCGTGGATTTTATATTCGCCTGTGCAGGTGAATTCGCGAAGGTTCTGGGCAAGTCCGGTGGTGAAGGCATTTGGATCGCTGTAGTACTCCCAGCGTGGCGAGAAGGCGATTTTTGAGGTGGCCTGATAATGGAGGTCGAGCGCGAGTCCCTGCCAACGGGAAAGGGCTGACGCGCGGTAAGCTCCGCTTGCGGTCTGGACGGCGTTGCGGTTCTGGCCATAGTCGTAGTTGATATAAGCGTTGAGCTTCGGGGTGGGCGTGAACAGGAGGGTTCCGTCGAATAGATTGCGGAACCCTTTGTTGGTGTGGTTGTTCTCCGGCCCGACGTAGTAGTTCGTATTGAGGGTGAATTTTGGCTTGGTCCACGCTCCGGTTAGGCCGATGGTTTTGCCGCTGTTGTTGTCGGTGAAGTTATTCCATCCATTCACGAGCTGGACGCCGGCGGTGAAGTCGTGAGTGACGGGCATGGCGGCGCGCAGGCCCACATGATAGTAGGGGATGGCCAGCGAGAACAGAAGCGAGCGGGAATAGTTCCAGTTCTGGTTAGCTTCAATGACTTCAGCGCCTGCGGAAGTTACAAACTCCCCTAAGTCAACCTCAAAGCCTTTGGCGTGCGCCGGCTTGTAACTCACATAGGCTTGTTCGAGGTATTTGAAGTTAGGCTCCGAAGCGAGGATGGTGGTGAATGCCTTGCCGAAGCCGAGATCGACGCGAAAGCCCACCGGTGAAGGGTCGCGCGCAAGCGTGAGCTTGGCCATGCTGAGGCTGAAGGCGTTGGCGTCGAAGTCGAAGTTGCGGAGCTGGTTTCCGTCGTCGCTTTGCGGCGGGTGGTTGGCATTGTAGTTATAGTAGCCGTCGATGAGGCCGCTGAATTGAATTCCATCGAAGTCCGAGGCCGGCGCGGAAGTCTGAGGCGCGGGCGCGGCGGGAGGAGCCTGGGCCAGGAGGCGCGGCGCTCCAGAAGCCATTAAAAGAACGCCGAGGAAAATGGCCGGGATTGTTCGTGTCGCAATTGTCATGCGGTGTTGTCCTTTCGTGTGTCTGGTTCAGCGAGAAAGTATCCGCGCGAACTAGTGAAGCCCTGATGTATTCATCGGTATAGCAGCCGCAGGCATGACAAAAAGCCAGGATGAACAGATTCGATAGGAGCTATCAGGAAGAGTTATAGGCGCAGGGGGCGGATGAGGGGAAAAGTAATCGCCGCCATAAAAGTATCTACTAATGCGACTGAGAGCCTGAATGGCGGGGTAGGGTACAGCTACCCGTTTCACCATTTCCAACGGGCGCGAGGTAACAGCGCATGAATTTACATACGAGTGATGGAGTATCCCTGTCTCTGCCGCGGAAGCTTGAGCGGCTTGGTTCGCGGATGAAAGATCGCGAATGGCGGCGCTATGGTCTGACGGTGGCGGCGGGCAAGGCGCTTGGCTTGGGCGCGGTCCTGATGATCGCGAGCATTGTCACAACGCTTTGTTTCACGAAGATATTTGCGGCGGACTCGCCGGGAGTGACGGCGGCGGACATTGTGAATCCGGTGAACACGGCGTGGACGTTGGTCGCGGCCTTTCTCGTATTCGGCATGCAGGTGGGCTTCACGATGCTGGAGGCGGGGTTCTGCCGGTCACGCGAAACGGTGAACGTGCTGATGGAGTGCATAGTCGACACGTGCTTGTGCGGGCTGCTGTTCTACGCGGTGGGGTTCGCGTTCATGTTCAGCCACGGCAATGGGCTTATCGGCTACCACTGGTTCTTTCTGAAAGACGCTCCAGCGACGTATGAGGGGACGGGTGTGGCGTTTCTGGCCTTCTGGATCTTTCAGTTCGCATTCGCCGACACGTGTTCGACGATCACGTCCGGAGCAATGATTGGGCGGACGGGGTTTGTGGGTGACCTGCTTTACAGCGTTGCAGTGTCGGGATTCATTTATCCGATCATCGGTCACTGGGCGTGGGGACCGGATGGTTTCCTGGCGACGATGGGTTCGGCGGGTTTCTTCCTGCCGAAGCTCGGTCAAGGCTTCCATGATTTTGCGGGATCGACGGTGGTGCACACGATCGGAGGTGTGATTGCGCTGGCCGGATCGCTTGTGCTGGGTCCGCGGCTGGGGCGGACATTCAAGCGCGACGGCGGCGGCCCGATGATGCCACACGATCTGACGATTGCGGCGTGCGGGGGGCTGCTGCTGTGGTTCGGGTGGTACGGGTTCAATCCGGGGAGCACGCTTTCGGCGATGGATTTCGTGGGAATTGGGCGCGTGTCGGCGAATACCACGCTGGCGGCCTGCGCGGCGGGGCTTACGGCGATGGCGGCAGCTTACCTGATGAGCAGAAAGTGGGACATCAGCTTTACGGTGAACGGCTTCCTGGCCGGGCTGGTGGCGATCACGTGCCCGTGCTACTGGGTGAGCCCGACGGGGGCGATTCTGCTGGGCGGGGTTGCGGGCGTGATCGTGGTTTACGGCGTGGAGCTGCTGGAGTGGTTGCGGATCGATGACCCGATCGGCGCGGTTCCGGTGCATGGGATCTGCGGGATATGGGGCACGCTTTCGCTGGGACTGTTTGCGGCGGGCCAATACGGCGCAACGGGGCCGCTGGGGCCGGATAACAGCGCCCCGCTCACGGGGCTGTTCTACGGCGGCGGGGCAACGCTGCTGAAGGCGCAGTTTATCGGCAGCGCGATTGTGACCGTATCGACGTTTGCGGTTGCCATGGCGGTGATGTACCTGGTGAATGCGACGGGAACGCTGCGCGTACCTCGCGAAGGCGAACTGCTTGGGATTGATCTGCACGAGCACGGCATCTCGGCGTATCCGGAGTACGTGATTACGGCGCTTGGTATGCCTTCCGGCCAGCAGTTGCAGCCGGAGGCGGCCCAGCCTGTGCCGGGCGCGCTATCGCTGAGTAAGTCTTCCCGTTAGTCCAACCTGTCTCAAGGAGAAGGAACCGATGACCAAGATCGAAGCGATTATCAGGCCGAACAAATTTGAGCAAGTGAAGCAGGCGCTGGAAGAGATTGGAGTGGGCGGAATGACGGTCTCGGAAGTGCGCGGATGCGGCCGGCAGAAGGGGCAGCGGGAGACGTATCGCGGGCATGAATACGAGATCAACCTGCTGCCCAAACTGCGGCTGGAGATTGTGATCGAGGATGAGCGGGTGGAGCCGGCGATTGATGCGATTGCGACTTCAGCGGGGACAGGAGAAATCGGGGATGGAAAGATATTTCTGTTCCGGGCCGAGGATGTTGTGCGGATTCGGAATCGCCAGCGGGGAGAAGTGGCGATTTAGAGGGTGGCCAAAAGCCAACAGCCAATCCAACAGCCAGTAGGGGTTAGGGAGTAGCGAATTGAGTTGTGCCCACGTTGATGATCCGGGACGTGGGCACGTTTCTTGCTACAGGTTGGGCTGGGCCTCCGCGGCGGAGGTGCCGGGGACGAGCGTGGGCAGGTTGCTGGTGCTCCCCGCCTCGTGGAGCACGGCGTCCAAATGCTCAAGAACTTCCTCGACCGTCATGGTGTACATCTCGCGTCCGTTGTCGTAGCCCGATTCCACAGCCTGCTTGAGATACCGTCCGGCGATCTGCGCGGCGAGCGCGTCGGTGATGGCATTGCCGGTGCGCTTCTTGTGCTCGACCCAGGCAGTGCAGGGCAGCGCGATCCAGACGGGGTCCCCGTTGACATCAAACCGAATATCCACGGCGTCGGCGTGGCGGGTGGCGATGGCGACGATGTTCGCCGTCCAGCGGCAGTGCAGGGTGTCTCCGGTCCAGCGGTCGATTACGCGAAAGTCTTCGTACATGGCTGGTTTTAGAGTATCAGGGGCACGCCGTCCGGGTACACGCTGGGTAACCGTCATCAGATTTGATGCGGTGGGAAGGGATATTGGGCGGAGGCAAAAAAGAAGCATCGCCGGTCAAACCCGCGCGGGGATTCTGCCGTCCTAACCTGCTAATGTTCAAATCGTCTTAATCTCAGGAGTTTATTTGTTGTGTCTATGCCCTCCCAATCCGTCCGGCGCGTTAAGGAGCGCCTGCTGCAGCAGAAGCGCTTACTGGAACGATCCACCCTTTCCGTGGTCGAGCAGGGCCGCGAAGCCATAGCCGAAGATGCCCAGGACACGACCGATCAGGCGGTGTTTTCTTATCAGAAGGAACTGCTGTTTTCCCGAGGCACCCATGACCACAGCCAACTGGGTCTGGTGAAGCGGGCGCTGGAGCGGCTGAAGGAAGGCAGCTTCGGCGAGTGCGTGGAGTGCGGAAACCAGATTGGAGCCAAGCGGCTGGAGGCGCTGCCCTGGACCCCCTACTGCATCGATTGCCAGGAGAAGAGGGAGCGGGGCGAAATGGAACGCGCGGCGTAACCCCAGCGTTCAGGGATCAGAAATACGGCGGTTAGCGAAGCGGCGGCCGCCGCTATATCCGCGCTCAGACTTCAGGGTCGGGCGATCTGGTCGTATTCCTGTCCGGAGGGGCCAGGCAGCAGGACCCAGAGCGTATAGATGGCAAGCGCGGTGCCGGTAAACGGCTTGAGGATGGTCAGGAAAGCCGCGACAATCGCCAGAATCCGGGCCCAGCGAACATGGGCCGCAAGTGCGAGTCCGGTGACCGCGGAGAGGATGCCGCGGCCGATGAGGACGGTCGTGATAAGCGGGACAAACCAGGGCAGATGATGGAACGGATAAACGTCCCATCCGCCCCAGGGGCCGTGGTTCCAATGGCCGAAGTAACCTCCGAAGAATCCCCCGAAAAACGACATGGCGATAAGCCAGCCGATCAGCGTCCAGACAGCATAGGCGATCCAGAGGATGGAGAGCGCCTGAATGTGGCGGTGGACACGGGTGTAAAACCATGCGCTCGGCGCGGCGCTAGCGGAGAGGATGGGTGGAACCGGGCGTCCGCAATTGGGGCAGAACTGCTGGCCTGGAGGAACGGTTTGTCCGCATCCGCTGCAGTACATGGTTGATCCTCCTTCTGATCCCGCCCTTCGCGCGACCGCCCCATCGGACGAAAGACCGCCCAAAGGGGTTCCTCCCTATAACTACGAACGGGACATGGATTTGGTTCCAGAGAGTATTAGCAGGCCATGATTCTCGAACTCGTGCCTTCACTATTAGGATGGGGTTGTGGCATTCATCCTCTCTATTCCGTTACGTGTAACAGAGAACAGTTGTTCCGCGTTGGAGTGGGACCGCTTTCTGGAATTACTGGCTGGGTATGCGCAGTCGGGCGTGGGTAGAGCGCGACTGCTTGCGCTTGCGCCCTCGGCGGATGCGGGCTGGATTGGGCGCGAACACACATTGGTTGAGGAGATGCGGCTGCTGGCGGCGAGCGAGGCGGGGCTGCCGGGGCTGCCGGCGCTGTTTGATCCCACGGACCTGCTGGCCAGGGCGCGGATCGATGGCGCCTCGCTCGAGGCCGAGGAGATTCGGTCAGCGGCTGCACTGGCTGAAATGATCGCTGCGTGGGTGGATCTCGTGCGGACTCCACCAGGCGACCTGGAGAACCATCTCCCGGAGTTGCGCACGCTGTTTGGCGAGGTGCTGTCCGTTTCGCTGCGGCCGCTCGCGGAGTCGCTGCGCGCGCGCTTTTTGCCAGACGGGACGCTGGCCGATGATGCTTCACAGGAGTTGCGGCGGATTCGCCGCGAAATGGAACACCAGCATCGCGCCATTGAGAACAGCCTGCGGGCCGCACTGCGGCGGTACTCGGAGAGCGGCTCGGCCCAGGAGGATCTGATCACCATTCGCGGTGAGCGGTTCGTGATTCCGGTGAAGGCGGAGTGGAAGCGGCG
>JBAUHD010000129.1:0-3375 GCA_049680085.1 Acidobacteriaceae bacterium | reverse complement strand
CAGCACCCCGACCGCTACTTCAGCGGAGAGAAATGGGTGCTCGGCGACCAGGCCCCGCCCTCGCTCAACAGCGCGAACCTCACCCAGCAATTGGCCGCCCGCTACCTTGCCGATTATCAGTCGCAGTGGCGCGCCTTCCTGCATTCCGCGCAAGTCGTGAAGTACCGCAGCCTCGGTGACGCCGCCGCCAAGCTCCAGTTGCTCGCCAACCCCAACTCGCCGCTGCTGGCGCTGCTCTTCACCGTTTCGCACAACACAGCCGTCGCGAACCCGGATATTTCCAAGGAATTCCAGCCCGCTCAAGCCGTCGTCGCCCCGGCGAGCGCCGATAAGTTCGTAGGCCCCGGAAACACCGGGTATGTGAATGGCCTGCTCGGTCTTCAGGGAGTCGTGGCCCAGGTCGCGCAGGATCCAACTGCCGCGACCAATCCCGCCGCCGTCACGCCCATCCTCACCGCTTCGGCCTCCGCGCACACGGCGGCCAGCCAGACTTCACAGGCCTTCAATCTTGACCCCGCGGCGCACGTCGATCAGACCGTGCTCGCGCTCCTTCAGGCCCCCATCAACTCCGTCGATGAAGTGGTGCGCGGACGCGGCCCGGCGCAGGCCAACGGCGCTGGAAAATCCTTCTGCGGAACCTTCTCGCAGGTCATGACAAAGTTCCCGTTTTCTCCGAACTCCGCGGTTGAGGCCAGCCCGGCGGAAGTCGCCGCGCTGCTGCAGCCCGGCTCCGGCACACTCTGGCAGTTCTATGACGCCAGCCTGAAGACAGTCCTCATCAAGCAGGGCGCAACCTACGCTCCGGTGGCGGGCGCGCCCATGAAGCTCAACCCCGCATTCACGCATTTCTTCAATCAGGCGGCGGCGCTCTCAGAGGCGTTCTATCCCTCCGGAACCGCCACTCCCGGCCTCACCTTCACGGCGCACATCCTGCCCGCCAAGGAAATCCAGAGCGTCACTCTCGCACTCGACGCGCAGCGCCTCCAGGGAACCAACGTCTCCAAACAATTCACCTGGTCGCCGCAGTCCTCGCAGCAGGCGCAGCTCGTCGCGAACTACGGAACCGGCAGCCTGCCCTTGCAGTTCTCCGGTCCGTGGGCGCTCTTCCATCTGATTGACAAGGGAAAGCTCGAATCCGGACGCCTCGCCTATCCGCTCGAATTCTCCAACACGCCCATCGTCGTGAATGGAACACCGCTGGTCGTATATTTGGAATTCTCCGGACCCAACGCCGGCCTGCTGATGCCCGGAGGCCTCAACCCCGGACGCTGCGTCGGAACCGTAGCCCACTAAGCGTGGATGCGGGTTACAGCGGATTCGGAATTGCTGTAGCGGGAAAATGCAGGTCCCTCCGCGGCGTCCGCTTCGCGGACTTCGGTCGGGATGACAACGTTTTTGTCGTTACGGGAAAGCTGAAACGTTTTTGTGGTTGCAGAAAGCTGAACGCTTTTGTGGGCTACTGGAAAGCTGAAGCAATTTTGTGGTTAGAGGAAAGCTGAAACCGCACTCAGCGCGGGTGCGTTAATCGCTGAACTTCACCAGCACGCACGTCACGTTATCGACAGCACCCTGCCGCAGCGCGACGTCGATCAACCCCTTGCAGGCGCTTTCAAGATCAGCGCTGGCCCCGACCACACCGGCGATGGTATCGCTGTCCGCATAGCGCGTCAGGCCGTCGGTAGTCAGCAGCAGCATGTCCCCATCCTCTAACTCCGCCGTAAAAATGTCCGGCTCCACGGCGTCCGCCGTGCCAATCGCCCGCGTAATCAGCGATTGCAGCGGAGACGACCCGGCGTCCTCCAGGGTCATCACCCCGTTGCGCACCTGCTCGGCCACATACGAGTGGTCAAGCGTAATCTGCACGCACTCGCCGCCGCGTAGAAAGTACGCCCGGCTATCGCCCACGTTGCCCACCACCAGCCTGCCGCCGTCCACGCACGCGGAAACCAGCGTCGTGCCCATTCCATTCAGCTCGTCCCGGCTTTGCGAGAGCGCCCTCACCTGCCGGTTGGCGTGGAGAATCGCGTCATGCAGCCGCTCTTCGCACTGCGCCCCCGCGCTGGCTGACCCGTTGAAGCAGCCCAGCAACTCGGCAATGGCCGTGCCGCTTGCCACCTCGCCCGCCGCCAGACCTCCCATTCCGTCGCAAACCGCGAATATCCGCGTGGCCAGGTCATAGCCAAATGAATCTTCATTGTTCGAACGCTTGCAACCTACATCGCTCAGGGCCGCTACTTCAATCTTCAGAGTGCTTTCCCTCTCCATGCTCACGCTTCTTCTCTCGCCGGGCAACGGCTTCGGCTTACGCCAATTTGTTTCAGGGGTGCGCTGATAGACTGCCAGACTCCGCCTCGCAATGTAAAGCACATTGCGCCGTTGGAAACCCGATAGTCACGCATCCAGCCAGCCGCAAATATTGCTCCTCGTGACGCTTGCCCATTCTCCCCTTCTCTGTTGTATGATTCCTCATCCCGCCAGTGCCCTGTTCCCGCCGCGCTTAACTGGCCTTCCAAACGAGACAACTTATATGCCATTTGAAACCGGAACCCGTATCGGTGATTACGAGATTCTTTCCGTCCTCGGCGCGGGAGGCATGGGCCAGGTCTACAGCGCCCGCAACGTGATCTCCGGACGCATTGAGGCCATGAAGATCCTGCTCCCGGACTTCGCCGCCGAGCCTGATCTCGCCGCCCGCTTCACCGCGGAAATTCGTATCCTCGCTGGCCTCGACCATCCCAACATCGCCCAGTTGCGCACCGCCTTTCAGTTTGAAAACCGACTCGTCATGGTCATGGAATTTGTCGAGGGCGTTACGCTGGAAAAGCGCGCCACCGAGTCCCCCATCCCGCTCGACGACGTGCTGAATTACTCCGCCCAGGTCCTCGCCGCCCTCAGCTATGCGCACAGCCAGGGCGTGACCCATCGCGACATCAAGCCGGCCAACATCATGATCACCTCCCATGGGCTGGTCAAGCTCATGGATTTCGGCATTGCCAAATCCACCACCGACCTGCAGCTCACGCGCCCCGGCACCACCATGGGTTCCGTCTACTACATGTCCCCCGAGCAGGTGCGCGGAGGGACCGTCGACGCGCGCTCCGATATCTACTCCTTCGGCGTCACGCTCTACGAGATGCTCACCGCCCGCCGTCCCTTCCAGGCCGACACCGCCTACACCGTGCTGAACGCGCAGTTGAATGAGGCCCCCGCGCCGCCCGCGCTGATCAATCCATCCATCCCTCCGGAGCTGAACAACATCGTTCTGCGCGCCATGGTGAAGTCACCCGAAGGACGCTTCCAGACTGCTGAAGATTTTCGCGCCGCCCTGCGCAGCCTGAAGGAGCCCGCTGGGGCACCCGCAGCCAAGGCTCCGTT
>JBAUHD010000128.1:0-7126 GCA_049680085.1 Acidobacteriaceae bacterium | reverse complement strand
AGTCAGCCAGTTCCAGCAACGATTGCTCCTGCACCAGCGGCGGAAGCTCCGTGGAAGCGATCTGTCCCATGTCAAAGGAATAGACGGGGCGCCGCTGTACGAGTTTACAGGCTACAGGAAAAAAGGGACTCGCCCCTTCGATTTCGCTCAGGGCAAGCTGTCCGGGCGTACGCGCTTCGCGCAATAGCGAGCTTTTCCTATTTCTTGACCTTTTTGACCGCTGCGTCGATGTTGAAGGTGTCGGGCGGGAGGGAGAGGTTGTAGGCGGCGCGGTAGAGATAGCGCTGGCTTACCATGTCTCCGTTATCGAAGCGGGTAATGCTGAAGGGAGTGGAGAAGCCGTCCACGATGTGGTAGTTGTCGTATTCCTCGCGGTCGGTGTCTTTGTCATGGTAGATGGGGTCGCGCCACTGGAAGGTGCGGCTGCGGGGCAGGTGGGTCTCGGCGTCCATCTGGATGGTAATGGAGTCGTTCTGCGGATTGATGAGCGTTACCTGGTCGGTAAGGTGGCGTTCGGAGAGCGACTGGCCGTCGTCGATGAGCAGGGTTTTGGGGTCGTTCATCCAGACGCGGACGGCGGTGTCGATGGAGTGGGCGCGGCGGCGGAGGAAATCGCTGCAAATGTCTTTGGGCAGCGCGCGTTTGCCTCGGTAGGTGGCCTCCCAGCAGTCGTCGCCGGTGAAGATTTCGATGTCGTCGTGCTTCTTGCCGAATTCGACGCGCTGCGTGCCATCGGGCTTGCGCCACTCATAGAAGTTGGTGATGGCCCCGGTGGGTTTGCCGTGGTAGAAGCCGGAGACGCGGCCCTCGGTGTAGATGTTCTGGAGCGAGAGCCAACGCTGGCCTCCAAGGGCGGCGACCATGGCTTGCAGCCGGGCGCGGGCCTTTTGGGTATTGGCGTCGGGGCTTTGCGGGGCCTGCGCCATGGCACAGGCGGCGAAGAAAAGGGCGAAGAGGAGTACGGGCAGGGCTGAGAGCTTTTTCATCCGGCGAGAACCGCGCCTCCGTTGACGTTGAGGATTGCTCCGCGGATGAAGCCCGCGTAGGGCGTGCAGAGGAAAAGAATGGGTCCGGCTATTTCCATTGGACGCGCGGGGCGGCCCTGCGGTATCGCGGAAAGGATTTTTGCGCGGCTGGCGGGATCGGCGAGGGCGGCGGCGGACATATCGGTATCGACCCATCCGGGTGCGACGCAGTTGACTGAGATGCCCCGCGGGGCGAGTTCGCTGGAGAGGCTTTTGGTGAGGCTGAGGATGGCTCCTTTGCTGGCCGCGTAGTCGGCGTGGTTGGCCTCGCCGCGCTGGGCGGCGGTGGAGCTGACGAGGACGATGTGTCCGGCGGGGAGTTCGGGCGTCGCCGGGCCCTGGCGGATCATGTGGGCGACGGCGGCTTGAGTGAGCCCGAATACGCTGTCGAGGTTTACGGCGAGGGTGGTTCGCCACTGCTCGTCGCGCATGGAGGCGAGGGGCGCGTCGTCCGGCGGCCAGATGCCGTGGTTGGCGACGAGGACATCGATTCGTCCGAGGGCTTCGACGGTTTTGGCGACGAGCTCGCGGCCCTGTTCGGGAGAAGCAAGGTCCTGTTGGATGGCGAGGCAGTCGGGGCCGAGTTCGGAGGCGAGGGCCTGGGCGGCGGCGCGGGCGCCGCGGTAGTTGAAGGCGACTCGGGCTCCGGCCTGATGAAAGAGCCGGACGGCGGCGGCTCCGATGCCGCGCGAGCCTCCGGTGATGAGGACGGCTTTTCCTTGCAATGATAGCGGGACGGAGCGCATGACTCGACGCTATCCGAGGACGGGTGCTGGCTGCAAGCGCAGCCAGCCTCAGTCCGCACAAGCTTCAATCGCGGAACGGCGCTCCGTTGGCCTGATAGCGCGCCCGCGCTTGCTGAAGCTTTTGCAGAGCTTCGTCCTCGAGCAGTTTGCGGCAGCCGAGTTGGTGCGCGGTGAGGCAGACCTGGGCGAAGTGCTCGCAGGTTTCAAGCTTCATGAAGGCGTCGAGCAGGTCTTTGCCGTAGGTGACGATGCCGTGGTTGGCCAGCAGCACCGCGTCGTGGTCGCGGAGAAACGGCTTGAGGCTGTCCCCCACCTCGTCGGTGCCGGTGGTGGCGTAGGGGGCGAGCGGAATTTTGCCCAGCGTCATGATGATCTCAGCACAAAGCGGCGCGTCAAGCGCCAGCCCGCACGAGGCGAACCCCGTCGCTATGGGCGGATGGGCGTGGAGTACGGCCGTTACATCCGGACGGTCGAGGTAAACAGCCAGGTGCATGCCAATCTCACTCGTCACGTTGCGGGTTCCGGAGAGAAATCGCCCGTTCGTATCGACAATCACCATGTCCACCGGACGCAGCAGGGCCTTGCTGCAGTTGGTGGGCGTGGCCAGAATCAGACGGTGGTCAAAAGGCAGGCGCACGGAAAGGTTGCCGGAGGTTCCGGGCGCGAAGCCCAGGCGGTACATCCAGCGCGAGAACCGCGTGAGCTGGCGGCGAAGCTCACGCTCTGTCCGCTGATGCTGTGCCAGAGGGCCGGGATAGACCGGGCTGTGCGCCTCCAGAAGATTGATCGAAGGCTCGGAAGTCATTACGCTACCTCTTTTTCAATATTTCTCAGCTTACCGACGCCGTGCCCGATGCGCACAGATCTCCTGTAAATTCTGCCCAGGGTCAGTCCGCCTCCCAGGCGAAGATGACCCACCGCAGCCAGTCCCATCGAGGCCATGCAGCCGCATTGCGAGCAGTCCGGGTTACCCCCGAACTGGCAGGGGGTGACGGGGGTTTTAAGATCCGCGGAGATGACCCGCGTGGTCTGCGCGAAGATGCACTCATCCGGCGATTGCGGGGGGTGGCGAAACTCGCGCAGCACCCGGTCGCTAATGTCGAGCACTGGATAGCGTACACGCAGAAAGGTCAGCTCGTCGATGACTTTCGTGCGCTCGGCGGGGCTGAGGATTTCCTCGCCGGTGGCTCCCATCTGCGGGGTGAAAATGCTCATCCAGATGCGCTTGATCTCCGGCTTCCGGCTCCAGAACTCGAAGAAACGCTCGAAATAGTTGTGCTGGCGGGCCATCTGTCCGGTGATGGTGGAATGAATGGTGATCTGGGTACCTTGGATGTTCTGGAGAATTCGCGCATAGGTCGCCGGCTTGCGGCGCGCGTCGTGGTCGGGTTGCAGACCGTCAATCGAGACAACGATGTTCAGCCTGGAAAGCTGGTTCCAGTGCTTCGGAATGGTTCGGAAGGCGCTGGTGACGAGCTGCACGTGGATGCCTCTGGCGTCGAGCGCGGGCAGGATTTCTTCCAGTTCGCGGTAACGGACCATGGGGTCTCCCCCGACCAGCGAGACGTGGAGCGGACGATGGCGGTCCACCAGGTCCAGCACGCCCTTCACAAGCGCGTCCTGTTTGTAGTCGGACAGCACGCGGAGGGTGACGCCGTTGCCGCCCAGGTGGGCGTCGTCATAGGCGTAGCAGCCGGGACAGCGGAGCGGGCATTCGCGCGTAATTTCAATGGACATCAGCGGTTTGCGTCCGCCTAGAATGGTGGACCATGACTGGAGTATTTCCTGTGCTTTCATTCATCCCCCCTGGGAAGCCGCCTTGGGACGGCCTCATGTTCGCTTAGATGTGCTGCGAAATCAAAGCGGAAATCGAGGGTGAAACTAGCACTGCTGGACGCAGCTTGAGTCAAGGGGAAGAAGCAGAGATCGGATTGGGGGCTTGCGCCTATAGAGCGGCTCGGCGCTTCCGCCGAGCACCTGATAGAACAACCCGGTAGCCAGAAGCAGGCTGGTGATGAGCGCGAACATCAGCATGATCACAACCTGCAGGGCTTCCAGCACGGTCACGGGGATGTCCGCATAGGGCGCGATACAGAGGGCGAGTATGCAAACGATGCAGAACACCGCCACGAAAATTTTGATGTACCGCAGCATCTCCAGCCCTGTGGGCAATGGTAGAGAGGTTCCCCGGCGTTTGCAAATGGAAATTCGGCCCGCACCCGGACGGCAAAGGCGCACGACGGTGCGCTGCTCAATCGCTTTTGCCTCGGCGGGTCAATAATGTAAGAGTCGTGTCAACAGGAATCGGCGCTCTCCGGCGAATCACAAACTCCTGGACACGGGTCACGGCAGTGCTTTCCGCCGTCGCTATCCTCTTTCACCTGTTGTTTCGATATCTTCTGCATCACAACGCCGCAATCTATTCCATTCCTTTGTGGGTTGCCATTGTCGCGGGTGGCGTCCCGTTGCTCTATGGACTCGCCCGCCAAATATGGAAACGCCGTTTTGGATCGGATTTTCTCGCCGGCCTGTCAATCGTAACCGCGGTGGCAATGGGTGAATTGCTGGTTGCCACGATCATCGTTCTCATGCTCTCCGGGGGCCAGGCGCTCGAAGAGTTTGCGTCCCGCTGCGCCTCTTCCGCGCTCAACGCCCTCGCCCGCCGCATGCCCACCATTGCCCACCGAATCGTCGGGAACTCCACCCTCGACGTCCCGGTCAGCGAAATCCGAATCGGTGACCGCCTGACGATCTTTCCGCATGAAATTGCCCCGGTCGACGGCACCGTTGAGTCGGGCACCGGCACGATGGATGAAGCCTTCCTCACCGGAGAGCCCTTTCGCATCCGCAAGGCCTCCGGATCGCAGGTAATTTCAGGAGCATTGAATGAGGATGCCACCCTCACCATCATCGCCGACAAGCTCGCCGTCGATTCACGCTACGCGCGCATCACGCAGGTTATGAGGAGGGCCGAAGAAAATCCTCCCGATATACGCAGACTCGCCGACCGTCTTGGCGCCTTCTATACGCCTGTCGCTGTACTGATCGCCCTTGCCGGATGGCTGCTCAGCGGGCAGCCTGAGCGCTTTCTTGCCGTGGTGGTCATCGCCACGCCGTGCCCTCTGCTGCTCGCGATTCCCGTTGCCATCATCGGGTCCATATCGTTGGCTGCGAAACGCGGCATCGTGATCAAAAAGCCGGTCATCCTCGAACGGGTCGGGAATATCCGCACCATGTTCTTTGATAAAACCGGAACCCTGACACATGGTGAGCCGGTCGTTACGGAGATCATCCGGCTCTCCGGCATGAGCCAGGAAGAGGTTCTCAGGTACAGCGCCAGCCTCGAACAATATTCCAAGCACCCGCTCGCGGGAGCGCTTCTGAACGCCGCGCAGGAGCGCCACATCCCTCTGCGGAATGTCGAAGACATCAGTGAAAAACCGGGCGAAGGCTTGAGAGGCCTGGTTGATGGAAAACGTGTCCTGGTTACTGGAAGGCGCAAGCTGAGCAGTGAATTGGCCGACTTGCTGCCTCGAACGGCTCCAGGCATGGAGAGCGTCATCGTCATAGATGGCGCGCCCGCCGGGCTGATCCGCTTTCACGATCGGCCTCGTAAAGAAAGCAAGCCCTTCATAGGCCATCTGAGGCCCAAACACAAGGTCGAGGAAATAGTCATCCTGTCCGGAGATCGCGACATTGAAGTTCAGCATCTCGCTGAAATCGTAGGCATCCAGGACGTTCGCGCAAGCCTCACTCCGGAGCAAAAACTCCAAATCGTAAAAGAGCGTACCGCGAAAACACCTACTTTATTTCTGGGAGACGGCATCAATGATGCTCCCGCCATGCTTGCCGCAACCGTGGGCATCGCCTTCGGGCAGAGCAGCGATATCACAGCGGAAGCCGCGGGCGCGGTCATCCTGGAACCCACTCTCGGCAAGGTGGACGAGCTGCTTCACATAGGAAAGCGGATGCGGCGAATCGCCCTCCAGAGCGCGGTTGGAGGCATGCTCCTGAGCACCGCCGGCATGTTCCTGGCCGCGTTTGGCTTCCTCCCTCCAATCGCCGGAGCCATCGGGCAGGAGGTCATTGATCTGCTTGCGGTGCTCAACGCGGTGCGTGCATCCATCCCAGCCAAAGAGCTTCAGGACTTCTGACGACCCTCACCTGCCGCCGGAGAAATTTCCTTTGAGGATCCCTGTCACGGCGGCCTTCAATCCATTTCTACCCACCGGCGTATTGATGCCCAATCCTCAAACCACCACCGTCTCCCGGTACTCGCCGAACACCTCGCGCAGCGCTGCGGCGATTTCCCCCACCGTGGCATAGCTTTCGACGGCGTGGAGAATGGCGGGCATCAGGTTCTGGCCGTCGCGTGCGTTTTCTTTCACCTGAACGAGGGCGGCTTGCCACGGTTTCTGGTCGCGGCGGGCGCGGAGGGCTCGGACGCGCTCGATCTGGCGGCGTTCGAGGGCTTCGTCAATGCGCTGGATGGGGATGGGCGGCTCGTCCTCACGGGTGAAGCGGTTGACGCCGACGACCACGGCTTCGCCGGAATCGACGGCGCGCTGATACTCGTAGGCGGCGGATTGGATTTCCTGCTGCACCCAGCCCCGCTCGATGGCGCGCAGCATCCCGCCCAGCGCGTCGATGCGGTCGAGATAAGCGCGGGCCTGCTGTTCCAGATCATTGGTGAGCGATTCCACGTAATACGATCCGGCGAAGGGATCGATGGTGTTGGCGACTCCGGACTCGCCAGCGATGATCTGCTGGGTGCGCAGGGCGATGCGCGCGGCCTCCTCGGTGGGCAGGGCGAGGGCCTCGTCGTAGCCGTTGGTGTGCAGCGACTGTGTGCCTCCCAGTACCGCCGAGAGCGCCTGAATCGCGGTGCGGACGATATTGTTTTCCGGCTGCTGCGCCGTCAGGGTGGAACCGGCGGTCTGGGTGTGGAAGCGAAGCATCCAGGAGCGGGGATTGGTTGCGTGGAAATGGTCGCGCATGATGCGCGCCCACAGGCGGCGGGCGGCGCGAAACTTGGCGACTTCCTCAAAAAAATTACTGTGTGCGTTGAAGAAGAAGGACAGGCGGGGGGCGAAGCGGTCGATGTCGAGGCCCGCGTCGACGGCGGCCTGGACGTAGGTCATGCCGTCGGCGAGGGTGAAGGCGATCTCCTGTGCGGCGGTCGAGCCGGCCTCCCTCATGTGATAGCCGGAGATGGAGATAATGTTCCATTCGGGCGTGTGCTGGTTGGCCCAGGCGAACATATCGGTGATGATGCGCATGGCGTGGCGGATGGGATAGATGTAGGTTCCGCGCGCGATGTATTCCTTGAGGATGTCGTTCTGCACGGTGCCGGAG
>JBAUHD010000127.1:0-1541 GCA_049680085.1 Acidobacteriaceae bacterium | reverse complement strand
TGTTTCCGGGCGGGCTTTCTTTTTGGCTGGCGAAGCGGGCAGCTAAAATCCGGGTAGCGGAAAGGCGGTCAGCAAGCAGATGCTCATTTTTCGAATCATTCTCGGTCTCGCCGTAGTCGCCAGCCCGGTGATTGCGCGGTCGCAGGCCGCGCCTTCGGCCGTCCCAGACAGCAACACGCTGCAGGTCACCAGCCGCATTGTCTACGTGGATGTGGTGGTGCGGGACCGGGCGGGCCACGTGGTGCGGGGGCTTACGGCTGACGATTTCCGGCTGGCCGAGGACGGCAAGCCGCAGACTGTGGCCTTCTTCGCCGACCACTCCAATGACTTCTCCGCGGCGAGCGAGGTTCCGGCGAGCAAGCTCAACTTCTCGAACGTGGGGCCGACTTCCAACTCCGTCAACATCATCCTGGTCGACCTCTATAACACCGCCACGCAGGACCAGCCTTATGCGCGCAAGCAGGTGATCCGGTTTCTGGAATCGCTGCCGCCGGGCCATCAGACGGCGCTGTTTGTGCTGGGCAACCGGCTGCATATGCTCCAGAATTTTACGGGCAGCACCGACCGGCTGGTGGCGGCGGCCAAAGCGATGAACGTGAAGCCATCGGTTACGCTGACCACCGGCGAGCAGCAGCAGGAGAGCGACTTCGTGGCCGCGTTTGTGTCGGCCATGGGACGGAGCGCGTCTCCCTACGACGCGGCCGCGGATGGGCAGCACCTGGAGCAAGGCGACACGATGCAGCGGGCCATCGACATTACGCAGGAGGCGCTGAGCGAGATTGCGGCGGCGGTGAGCGGGTATCCGGGGAGGAAAAACCTGTACTGGCTGGCCGGCCAGTTTCCGCTTTACGGCGGGCCGGCGCTGGAGATTCACGAACTGGCCGATGACGCCGATTTGAACCCGATGGGCGCGAAGCTGGCCGGGGTTCCGGCGATCCTGAGCACGCAGGGCATTGCCGAGGCCAACCATGGGCTGGCCAATGCGCAGATCGCGGTCTATCCCATTCTGCTGACCGGGGTGGACGCAAGCGGCATGGACGCCTCGGCACGCAGCAGCACCAGCATCGGCCAGCTCTTCACGAAGCGGGCCGAGATACACACCATGATGGACAACCTGGCCAACTCCACGGGCGGGCACGCCTACTACGGAACGAATGACTTTGCGGGCGCGCTGCGGAACGGCTTCGAGGATGGGTCGAGTTACTACACGCTGGCCTACATTCCCCACGGCGATTGGAACGGAGCGTTTCGCAAGATCAAGGTCGCGGTGACACAGCCGGGAGACTCGCTGCGCTATCGGCACGGCTACTACGCGATGGGCGCCGTCGCAGCGAAGGTGGACCCAGCGCAGGAGCTGAATGCGGCACTGCAACCAACCACTCCGGAATCGACCATGCTGCGGCTGAGCAGCAGCCTGGTTCCGCCGACGCCGCAGAATCCCTACCTTTTGATTCAAACCGCGGTCAACCCGGAAGGGATTGACTTTACAACGGACGCCGCCGGAGTCCGCCACGCCAGGTTGCTGGTGCTGCTCATCGCGC
>JBAUHD010000126.1:0-3935 GCA_049680085.1 Acidobacteriaceae bacterium | reverse complement strand
CGTGGATGGGGGCGAGTTGTGTTTGGATCACCTGGTACGCGGCGGCTTGCAGGCGCATGTGTTTGTATTGCACCAAGGCGCAGATGGTTCGGGCGACGGTGTAGCGGATGAAGTATTCTCCGATGCCCGTTCCGGAGACGGCGCAGGATTGGTTGGAGGCATAGGTTCCGGCTCCGATGAGGGGCGAGTCGCCGATGCGGTCCCATCTTTTTGCAGTCAGCCCTCCGGTGGAGGTTCCGGCGGCGACGTTGCCGTGTTGGTCGAGAGCGACTACGCCCACGGTTCCATAGTTATGGTTGTCGGGAAGCTCGATGTAGCCGTTGCCGAACCGGGCGCGAGCGCGGCCTGATGCGGGCGGGGGCGGGACTCCGCGAGGACGCGGCGGGATGGGGAGATTTTCCTTCTTGAGTTCCTTGATGAGGGCCTGCCAGCGGGACTCGGTGAAGAAGTAGCTGCGCGGCTCCTGCTGGAGACCGGCGTGGACGGAAAAGGCGTCGGCTCCGGTGCCGGTGAGCAGGACCCATTGGGTCTTGTCCATGACGGCGCGGGCGAGGGCGATGGGGTGGCGCGTGTGCTGGACATCGGCGACGGCTCCGGCCTTCATGGTGGCTCCGTCCATGATGGCGGCGTCCATCTGGTTGGTGCCGTCGGCGGCGAAGACGGAGCCGCGCCCGGCGTTGAAGAGGGGATTGTCTTCCATGATTTCGATGGCGGCCTGAACGGCATCGACGGCGGAGCCTCCTTTATTAAGGATGGCCCCGGCGGCGGTGATGGCCTGGCGGAGTCCTTCGCGGTACTGCTGCTCGACCTGCGGAGACATGGAGGAGCGCTCAATGACGCCCGCTCCGCCGTGGAGGACGACGGCCCATTTATGGGCCTTGGCGCGGGCGTGCGGCTTGCGGGTTTTGGCTTGGCTGTGTGCGGGCATGGCGAGTATTGGGATGAGGACAAGTGAGAGCAGGACGGCAAGTCGTCTCACGGCTGCGCTCCTTTGGTCTGGATTTTATAAATTAAAGTACAAGGTTTTATAAATCACGCCGTTCTTCATGACGAATTGGACGCGGGTAACGGCGGAGATGTCGGTGAGCGGGTCGCCGTCGACGGCAATGATGTCGGCGTAATAGCCGGGCTTGAGCTGGCCAATTTCGTCCTGCCACATGAGGAGTTGCGCGCCATTGATGAGGTCGGCGCGGAGAACATCGGCGGCGGGCATTCCAAATTTATTCATGAGCACGAATTCGCGGGCCTGGGTGCCGTGCGCGAAGGGGCCAACGTCGGAGCCGACGACCATGGGCACTCCGGCGGCAACCTGCTTGCGGAACTGCGTAGTGTGGAAGTCGAACATGGCGCGCTCGCGGGCGGCGGCGGGATTGGGCGCGTGGTCGGCGAAGTATTCAAAAATGGTCAGCGTGGGGACGGCGAAGATGCGCTTCTGCTTCATCAGCTCCTCGGTTTGGGGGCTGAGGTAGAGAGCGTGGTCGATGGTGGCGACTCCGGCCTGCGCTGCGTAGAGGGCGGCGGGCTCGGTGGTGCAGTGGACCCCGACTTTGGTGCCGAGGCGGTGGGCTTCGGCGACGGCGGCGGCGAGCTGGGCCTCAGTGAATTGGTAGGGTGCGACCAGCATTCCGTTGACCATGCGGTCGTGGCCGGTCTGGTAAATCTTGACCATGTCCGCGCCTTGCTTGTGCTGCTCGCGGATGAGGTGGATGAGCTGGTCGGTGGAGTCAGCGTAGGTGGCGTTGCCGGGAATGTGCAGAGCGGGGTTGAAGCCGAGGGCGTCCTCGTGGCCTCCCGTGATGCTGATGGCGTTGCCGGTGATGCGGAGGCGCGGGCCAGGGATTTCGCCGGAGTTGATGGCGTCGCGGACGGCGGTGTCGGCGGAGCCCGCGCCTTCCGTGCCCATGTCGCGCTCGGCGGTGAATCCGGCCATGAGGTCTTCACGGGCCTGAATGGTGGCGCGGATGGTGCGCTCGGGGACGGATTCGTCTACGGTCTGGAGATTTTCATCCGTACCTGGATGGAGGAAGAGATGGACGTGCGCGTCGATGAGGCCGGGCATCAAAGTTGCGGGGCCGAGGTTCAGGATTGTTGCTCCGGACGGGTGAGGAACCGCGATTCCGACTGCGACGATGCGGTTGTCGCGGACGAGGATTTCACCGGGAGAAATCAGCGTGCCCTTCTCCACGTTGAGGAGATGGGCGGCGTGGAGGACGACGACGGGCCGCTCGCGTTGTGATTGAGTTGTTTGGGCAAGAAGCGGAAGCGGCAGAAGGGCCGCCGCGAAGAGCGTCTGGAAAAACGGTCGCGCGGGCATGCGAAACATAATAATCTTTTGGAGCATGGCAGGCGGTGTCTTCCCCCACACAAAGCAACAGCGGCTTGTGTGGGCCACCATCCGTGTCTTCGTGTGAGAGGATCGAACGCAGGGTTGATTTTTCGCCCTGGAGAGTTTTTCTGTCTGAACCGGTTGTTCTGCCTGAGGCTTCGGCTTCGCCCGCTGCGCCCGCGCGCGTTCCTCCTTCGTGGATTGTGGGGCTCGCGCTTTTTCCTTTTGGGCTGGTGGTTGGGTTCACCATTACAGCGCTACCTTTTTTGCTGACGCGGCAGGGGATTCCGCTGGGGCGCGTGGCCTCGACCAGCGCGGTGGTGATGTCGCCGACGTTCTGGGGGTTTTTGCTGTGTCCGGTGCTGGATACGGGACTGACGCGGCGGGCGTACTGCTGGATTCTGGCGGTGGTGTCCGCGGTGTGCATGGCGGCGGCGCTGGGGGTGCTGTCTCCGACGCGGCTGGGACTGACGACTGCCCTGCTGCTGGCCGCCGAACTGGGCATGGTGATGTACGCGAACGCGGCGAATGGATGGATGGCGGAGTTTTTGCCGGACAATATGCGCGGGTCAGTCGCGGGATGGACGAACGTGGCCAACCTGGGCGGCGGCGCGGCGGGTTCGATGGCGGTGATGGCGCTGGCTCCGCATATGCGGATGGAGTGGATCGGTTTGGGGATGGCGGCGTGCATCGTGCTGGGCGTGCTGCCGACGATGGTGTTTCCGGCTTCGCGGCGGTCGGCGTTCAAGTTCAAGCAAGTATTTACCGAGACGCTGAAGACGACGTGGGCGGCGTCGCGCAAGCGGGAGTGTCTGGTGGGGTTCGCGCTGTTTCTGGCTCCGGTGGGCGCGTGCGCGGGGATCAATTTGTTTGCGGGGCTGGGGCCGAACTTCCATGTGAGCGAGGGCATGGTGGTGCTGATTACAGGCGCGGGCGCGGCGGTTGCGACGTCGGTGGGCGCGCTGGCGGGCGGGTATGCGGCGAACCATGTGAATCGCGGATATCTGTATCTGGGCGCGTCGGCGTGCATTGTCGTGGTGTCGCTAACGCTGGCGCTGACCGGGCATACGCTGGAGGCGTTTATCGCCGGGGTGCTGATTTACAACGCGCTGACGGGCGTGGTGTATGCGGCCTTCAATTCGCTGGCGTTCCAACTGGTGGGGCGGACGAGCGCGGTGGCGAGCACGCAGCTTGGGCTGTTCACGGCGGCGATTAATGCGGCAGTGGTGTACATGACGTGGGCCGATGGGCGGGGGTTCCAGGGTTTCGGCGTGCGCGGGCTGTTTCTGGTGGACGCGCTGGCGAGCGCGGCGGCGCTGGTGCCGCTGTTCCTGCTGGTTCGCCGGCAATTGCGCAGTCCTGCCGAGGCGGCTGAAGCGGCGGTTGCCTAAAACAATTTTGCGAGGTGGGTTTCGAGCAAAAGCGCGGCGGCGCCGGCGGCGATCTGAATGACCGTTGCGGTCACGATGGTGGGGAGCGAGCGGCGGGCTCCGCTTTGCCGTCGCAGGATGGGCAGATTGATGACGACGCTGGCGATGGAGGCGAGCACGACGGCGATGGCGGCCTGAAGGGCGGAAGTCTTTCCGTGGAAGGCGAGGTCGGCGGCGGC
>JBAUHD010000125.1:0-7417 GCA_049680085.1 Acidobacteriaceae bacterium | reverse complement strand
TGCGCCTCCTTTACAGTCGGCAGCACTGTGTTCAGCCGGTCCAGCAGCACCGGCAGCGTCCGGCTCGGCTCGCGCTCCGCGGCGTCCAGCAGCGCCGTCCGCGTCGCCGTCTTCAGCATGCCCATCATAATGCCCGCCTGCAACCCGTGCCCCGCAATGTCTCCCAGGTACGCAAGAGCGTCCCCATTCGCAAGCAGCAGCGCGTCGACCAGGTCGCCGCCTACTTTTTCGCTCGGCTTGGAAATGCCGTAAATCTCGAACCGCTCTGTCAACAGCGTGAACGGAGGCACCAGCGTCTGCTGAATCCCATGCGCCAGCGTAAGCTCGTTCTGCAGCTTGAACGACTCTTTGCCCTCGCGGCGAATGAACATCACGAAAAAAATGTAGGACAGGATGATCGCGATCATGGTTCCGGTCGCAGAAAAACGAATTCCAACGTCTCCCGCAACTGGCTGAAGAGAAAAACTCCGCATCAGCCAGTTGTTAAGGGGGTTCGCGACCCATGGGCTCAAGAACGAAAACACGAAAGGAAAAATCAGGAAAATCATCGGCAGCCGCGCCAGGACAATGATCCATAGCGCCGCTGTGATTCCGCTCTGAAGCACGTCGACCAGCACAGCCAGATAGGGCAGGTGACCACCGCTCATCAGATCGCCATAAAACCCAAAGGTGGAAAACAACATGAAGACAGCAAGAAAAAGCACCCACAGCCGGGAAAACGGTATGGATTGAAAATGCAGCCAGCCCTTCGGCTTGCGCAAATACCATGGGACTTGCGAATTCGAGATCATTGCCAGCAACAATAGCAGAGCGGGCGTAGCTTTCGGCGGCCAGCGTTCAGATTAGTTTCGACCTGAACGCCGACCGCTGATGGCTCGCCTCTAAAGAAACAGCGGAGCCAGCACCAGAGTCACCGTCGCCAGCAGCTTGATGAGCACGTGCAGCGAGGGTCCGGCCGTGTCCTTGAACGGATCGCCAACCGTGTCGCCCACCACCGAAGCCTTATGCGCTTCCGATCCCTTGCCGCCGTGGGCGCCGGTTTCGATCAGCTTCTTGGCGTTGTCCCACGCGCCGCCGCCGTTGTTCATCAGCATGGCCAGCATGATCCCGGTGATCGTGGCCACCATCAGCAGCCCCGCCACCGCTTCCGCCCCGCTCAAGTTGATGGCGACGCCATTCAGCATGGGCCCGCCGGTCGTCAGCGTCGGATCAAACTCCGAGCCGAAGTGGCGGAAGATCAGCCCAATGCACAACGGCATCACCACCACCAGAAGCCCCGGCAACACCATCTCCTTCAGCGCCGCACCCGTCACAATCCGCACACAGCGTCCGTAATCCGGCAGCGAGGTACCCTCCATGATTCCAGGGTTGTCGCGAAACTGCTCATGGACGTCCTGGATCACGGTTTGCGCCGCACGTCCCACTGCCTTGATGGCCATGGAGGAAAACAGGAAAACCAGCATCGCCCCCATGAGCGCGCCTACAAACACCGGGACCGACGCCAGGTTCACGTTCGAGAAGCTCCAACTGGCCGGCAGAATGCCGCCCGCGTCCGCCACCCTCTGCTGCACAATGTCGTGAACTGACGCCAGGTACGCCGAGAACAGAAGGAACGCCGCCAGCGACGCCGACCCAATCGCGTAGCCCTTTGTCAGAGCCTTGGTCGTGTTGCCCGCCGCGTCCAGCTTGTCGGTTTTCACGCGCACCGAATCCGGCTGGTTGCTCATCTCAATGATCCCGCCGGCGTTGTCCGTAATCGGCCCGAACGTGTCCATTGCCAGAATGTAGGCCGCCGACGAAAGCATCCCCATGGTCGCAATCGCCGTCCCGTAAATCCCCTTCGCGTAATTGGACACGCTGGTGATGTCGTGCAGCCCCAGCGTCCCGAAGTAGTAGCTCAGCAGCAGCGCCGCTCCAATCACAATCGACGGGAGCGCGGGCGTTTCCATGCCCACCGCCAGCCCCTGAATAATGTTCGTCGCCGGCCCTGTCAGCGAGGCCTGCGCGATGTTCTTCACCGGGCGGAACCGCGTTTCCGTGTAGTACTCCGTAATCCACACAAACAGGAACGACATCACGATTCCGCAGACGCCGCAGCCAAACAGCCACCAGCGCTGTTCGTGCTGACCGGCGTCGAACATGAAGTACACCGCCACCGCGAACCCCACCAGCGCCAGCGCCGTTGTCACAAAATAACCGCGATTCAGCGCGTGCATTGGGTCTTCGTCCTCGCGGGCGCTCACAATGGACACCCCAACAATGCTCGCCACAATGTTGATGGCCTGCACGATCAGCGGGAACAATATCCCCTTCAGCCCGAATACCGGATAAAGCGCCGCGCCCAGAATCATCGCGCCCACGTTCTCCGCCGCGGTAGATTCAAAAATGTCCGCACCGCGTCCGGCGCAGTCGCCCACGTTGTCGCCCACCAGGTCCGCAATCACCGCCGGGTTCCGCGGATCGTCCTCCGGAATTCCCGCTTCCACCTTGCCCACCAGGTCCGCGCCCACGTCGGCGGCCTTGGTGTAAATGCCGCCGCCAAGCTGCGCAAACAGCGCTACCAGCGACGCTCCAAAGCCAAACCCAACCAGCTCATACGGAACCTGCTGCGGGTTCCTGAGACCGCCGAACCACCAGAACAGCAGCCCTACCCCCAGCATTGACAGACCACCCACCACCAGCCCTGTTACAGCGCCGCCGCGCAGCGCCATCTGCAACGCCTTGCCCATGCTGGTGCGCGCCGCCGCCGCCGTCCGGATATTCGTCCGGATCGAAACCCACATCCCGGTCTGTCCGGAAAGCGCCGAGCAGAACGCGCCAATCAGAAAGCTGATCACAACCTTATTGGCATACGGAGCTGTGTAAGGGGACAGCCGGTATCCCACATAAAGAATGATCGCCAGGACAATGGCGATCAGCGCAATCGTGCTGTACTGACGCTTCATAAATGCTTCCGCGCCCTCACGGATGGCATTCGAGATTTTCTGCATCTCCGCCGATCCGGTATCCGCAGCCAGCACGATGCGCGCAAAGCCAAACGCCGCAATCAGACCCACAACCCCGATTGCCAGCGCAATCCAGAGATAAAATTGGTCACTGAAAACCGCGGCACCATTCGCCTGCCAGGCCAGCAACGCCGCGGAAGAAAAACAATCCATTCAAAAGCCTCCGTTGAAGAAAACACTCAAATCGACGCATCGTTCCAGTCTCCGGTACGAAGCGCAAAGATGCACAAAACGCGCTATTAAAGCACGCCAAAGAAACCATGGTCAATCGAAAGGGTCACCGGGGCCGAATCTCATTCCGCCTGCGCCCGCCCCAAAGGAAAATCCATTAGATGCGACATAAGAAAGCAGAGTCTAAGCTATCCGGAAGACAATCGGCAACTCAGGGACAGCGTCAGAACCGTTCTCTGGAACCGGCCTCCGCCGGAAGTCGGAATCCGTGCCGAACGTGCAGGACATAGATCGCGTCCTCGTCCACCATGTAGAGAATTCGATAGGCGCCCCGGTTCCCGCGAGTAATGCACTTTACGGACCCGCTCTACGAACGACGCGCTCTCCCTGTACGCCCCGAGGCCAGGCCTCCCCTGCGGCTGGTATGCTGGTTGCCATATTTCGCACGCCTCCTTCCCGAAAGGTGGTCCGGCATGGCACTCAACGCTTCCCGGAATCCTTGGTTCCGTCTGCTTCTGGTTTTCACGGCGTTCTCGCTCGCGCTATTCCCACTTGCGGCATCCGTGTCCGCGAGCCCTCTCACGGTGCGGAACCCCGGCACAGGCTCCGTCCCTCTCGATGGAAAATGGCAGTTCCATCTCGGAGACAATCTCGCATGGGCCAACCCCACCCTCGACGACTCTGGCTGGGAGCAGATCAGCGCCGACACCACCTGGGGCGCGCAAACCCATCCCTCCTATGCCGGATTCGCCTGGTACCGCCGCCTCATCACCATCGAAAGCGCAGGCCCCGCCGGAACCAAAAACCTGGCGGTCCTCATCCCGCCCGTCGAGGATGTCTACGACCTCTACTGGAACGGGAAGAAAATCGGCAGCTACGGAGCCATGCCGCCCAATGCGAACTGGTGGGCTGTCGGGCACGGCGCTGTCTATAAACTCCCGCTCTCGGCAGGATCGGGCGTGCTCGCCCTCCGCGTCTGGAAAGCCCCGCTCTCGTCCGTAGATGCTTCCGCCATTGGCGGCTTCCAGGCAGTTCCCCTGCTCGGCGACCCTGGCGTCCTCAATATCCAGTCCAAACTGCCTCTTTATCGCAGGGACGAAATCGGCCTGCCCAGCCTGCTCATCTCCGCGGTAGTGCTTGTCGCCGGACTATTGAGCTTCCTTCTCTATTTTCGCGACCGCAAACAGGGCCTGTATCTCTGGCTCGCGCTCTATCTGCTCGCCAGCGGTCTCCTGGGCATGCGGAACATCTCGGCCTTCGGCGATGCCCTGACTTTCCGCACCTACCAGCTCATTACCCAATTATTGTCGTCCACGCAGGACATCTCCATCTGGATGATCCTGCTCTACCTGTTCGGGATGGCGAATCTACAGCGCTGGAGGCGCGCCACAGCATGGCTGGTCGCGCTCTATCTCGCGGCGCAGATCGGCGACATCGCAGCCATCTTCATCTGGGCTAGGCCATGGCCGTCCCTGCCCTGGATCGATGCCATTACCACCGTGGTTTACTCCATCACTCCCCTGTACATCTTCGTCATCATCGGATTCGGCCTGAGGCGCAGAAAACAGCTCACGCTGTGGCCCTTGATCATAGTGGCCTGCCTCAATGGGCTTTACGGAGTGGTCCTCAATTTCGCCGCGCAGGGCATACGTTTCACCCACTGGACATTGCTTGCCACCCTTCGGGGCATCGGATTCCACGCCGGCGGCTCCTTCTTCGGCATCATTTTCATCCTCAACACGCTCCTCTTCCTGGCTCTCATTTTCACCATCGCCCGCGAGCAATTCCTGGAGCGCGAGCGCCAGTCCCGCATGGAGCTTGAAGTTAAATCCGCACAGGAAGTTCAGAAGGTCCTCGTGCCTGAGGAAACGCCGGCTATCCCCGGCTTCTCCATCGCCAGCATCTATCGCCCCGCCGAAGAAGTCGGCGGCGATTTCTTCCAGGTCATACCCGTCGGCAGCGGCTCCGCACTGGTCATCCTCGGCGACGTAAGCGGCAAAGGACTCAAAGCCGCCATGACCGTATCGCTGATTGTCGGCACTCTCCGCACGCTTGCCGATTACACCTACAGCCCCGCCGAAATCCTCGCCCGCCTCAACCGCCGCCTCATCGGCCGTACCGACGGCGGCTTCGCCACCTGCCTCGCCGCGCGCGTCGACCCCGACGGCTCCGTCACCCTGGCCAACGCCGGCCATCTCTCCCCGTTCCACAACACGGCCGAGCTTCCCGTCATCGGCTCCCTGCCCCTCGGGCTCACGCCCGACGCGAAATACGACGAATTCCCCCTCCACCTCCGCGAAACCGATTCCCTCACCCTCTACACCGACGGCGTAGTCGAGGCCCAGAACGAATCCGGCGAACTCTACGGATTCGAGCGCGTCGCCGCCCTCGCCGCATCCAACCCATCGGTGGAACAAATTGTTGAAGCCGCGCGCGCCTTCGGGCAAAAGGACGATATTACCGTCCTGCGATTAGTGCGCCTGCCGCAAACCGCGCCCGCCCACACCGCAACTCTCCGGTTGCAGGCCCAGATCGCCGGAGCCTAATCTTCCCTCAAACCTGTTCACTCGACGACCGGCGGCTGTACAATCTGGGGTTCTTTCCGGTAAGAAAGAACGAGTACCAACTATTTCCGGCGGAGATGGGGTCATGGCTCGCAGCGCAGTCGAAGAACAAAGCACGGCAAAATCCGCAGCCGGCCTCGCGCCCGACCGCCTGGTTGAGACCTACCGTCTCATGTATCTCTCGCGCCGACTCGATGACCGCGAAATCATCCTGAAGCATCAGCAGAAAATCTTCTTCCAGATTTCCGGAGCAGGCCACGAGGCCCTGCTCGTCGCCGCGGGCCTTACTCTAAACTCCGGCTACGATTGGTTCCTCCCTTACTACCGCGACCGCGGCCTCGTCCTCGCCCTTGGCGTCACTCCCGAAGACATGCTTCTTGAGTCCGTCGGCGCAGCCTCCGACCCGGCCAGCGGCGGACGCCAGATGCCTTCCCACTGGAGCAGCCCCGAACGCCACATCGTCTCCGGCTCATCCGCCACCACCACGCAGTGCCTCCACGCCGTGGGCTGCGCCGAGGCCGGACGCTACTTCTCCCGCCATCCCGAAGCCGCCGAAAAACACGAAGGCGACTACCGCCAGTGGCGCGACGTTCAGTTCCGCGGCGATGAAGTGGTCTACACCTCGGTCGGCGACGGTTCCACCTCGCAGGGCGAGTTCTGGGAAGCGCTCAACACCGCGTCCAACGAAAAGCTTCCCGTCATTTTTGTCGTGGAAGACAACGGCTACGCCATTTCGGTTCCCGTTGAGGTCAACACCCCCGGCGGCAGCATTTCGAAGCTCGTGCGGAATTTTCCCAACTTCCACATCGCCGAAATCGACGGCACCGATATCGTCGAGTGCTTCCGCGCGTTTGAAGAAGCCGCCGCGCACTGCCGCGCCGGCAAAGGCCCCGCGCTCGTCCACGGACACGTCACCCGCCCCTACTCGCACTCGCTCTCCGACGACGACAAGCTCTACCGCCCCGAGTCTGAGCGCCATGCCGACGCCCTCCGCGACCCGCTCTCGAAAATGCAGATGCTGCTGCTCCGCGAAGGCATTCTCGACGCCGAGGGGATTACCCGCCTCGAAAAGAAGGTGGATGAGGAAGTTCGTCACGCCGCCGAACACGCGCTGAGGGCCGTGCCTCCGCCGCCGCACAAGACAGAAATTCTGAAGCACGTCTACTCCGAGCACTACGACCCCGCGCGCTCCGAATTACAAACCGCGCCCGCCCCTCCCGCCGACAGCCCGCGCGAGCGCACCATGGCCGACCTCATCAACCTCTGCCTCAAGGACGAAATGCGCCGCGACCCGCGCATCGTCATTTTCGGAGAAGATGTTGCCGACTGCTCCCGCGAAGAATATCTGCACGACGGCGCTGTCAAAGGCAAGGGCGGAGTCTTCAAGCTTACCGCCGGTCTCCAGTCCGAGTTCGGTGGCGACCGCGTCTTCAACTCCCCGCTTGCGGAAGCCAACATTGTCGGACGCGCCGTGGGGATGGCCGTGCGCGGCCTGAAGCCTGTTGTTGAAATTCAGTTCTTCGACTACATCTGGCCCGCCATGCACCAGATTCGCAACGAGTTGCCGCTCATGCGCTGGCGCTCCAGCGGAACCTGGGCCGCGCCCGCCGTCATCCGCGTCCCCATCGGCGGCTATCTCACCGGAGGCTCCATCTACCACTCGCAGTCCGGCGAAAG
>JBAUHD010000124.1:0-7715 GCA_049680085.1 Acidobacteriaceae bacterium | reverse complement strand
AAACAAAAGGGTTAGCAAATTTGATCCTGAAAATAAAGGGGTTAGAGCGGGAATAGCGTTGGCATACCCCCCCGGAAGAAGTGCAGGTCCCTCCGCTTCGCTCACTGCGTTCGCTTCGGTCGGGATGACAAGACTTTGTAGTATCCGGGGATAGCGAAGTTGGTTTTGCCCTAGCGGTGATTTTTTCATCAAAAAAGGTATCTTGATCCTGAAAACAAAGGGGTTAGAAAACGTTGATCCTGAAAACAAAGGACTTAGCGTTTTAATCTTGAAAACAAAAGGGTTAGGTGAATTCTCCCTATTCATGGGTCGTTTTGCGGGTGGAGAAACCGCAGGTGTTTCGCTTCGCTCAACATGACATCAGTGTGACGGCGTAAAGGAAAAGGCGCAGCTTTTTGGGCTGCGCCTCAGATTGCCAGCATTGGTGTATCCATGGACGAAAGTGCAGGTCCCTCCGCTACGCTCCCTACGGTCGCTTCGGTCGGGATGACAAGGTTGGTATCTGGGCATAGCAAAGTTGGTTTTGCCCTAGCGGTTTTTTTTTTCATCGAAAAGGGTATGTTGATCGTGAAAACAAAGGGGTTAGCAAATTTGCCCCTGAAAACAAACGGGTTAGGCGAATTCTCCCTATTCTTGGCTGGTTTTGCGGATGGAGAAGCCGCAGATGTTTCGCTTCGCTCAACACGACATCAGGTGAGGGTGGGGCGGCGTAAAAGGAAAGGCACAGCTTTTTGGGGAAATATATACGTAGCTATTGGCAGTGCCATGTCTACACCTTCCTGCCGATTGCTTTTTGTCTCCCCCCAGAGGGTTGCCTGTAGGGCAGATTTCACGCTTGCTTGCCGGTCAGCTTTTCATACTCTTTTAGTTTAGCAGGTTGGAATAATTCAGACGCATTTTTAAGTTGATGATATTGGGCGGGTTAGCAGTTTTTTTCTTGACAAGTTTGGGGTGAAGCCCGCTGTGTCCGCCGCCGGGCCGGGAGTAGTGTGAGGAAGGAGGCACCCATGCTCTTCTCTGATCTTGAGGCCGAGGTGGAACGGCTGGCGGAACGCGCTGCGAACCTGCTGGAGTTGCAACGGGCGGTGGTGGGACTGATTGCCCGGAATCTTTCGCGGTACAACTGGGTGGGGTTCTATATGCTCGACCCGGAGGAGGCGTCCACGCTGGCGCTGGGACCGTTTCATGGGCAGGCTACCGATCATGTTCGCATTCCGGTGACGGAGGGAATTTGCGGGGCGGCGGTGGCGCGAGGCGAGACGGTGGTAGTGGACGATGTTTCCGCAGACCCGCGGTACCTGGCCTGCTCGCTGGATACGAGGTCGGAGATTGTAGCGCCGATCTGGGTGCGCGGGCGGGTTGCGGGGGAGATTGATGTGGACAGCCACACGGCGGCGGCGTTTGGGCCGGCGGATCGTGAATTTCTCGAACGATGCGCGGCGATCGTGGGCCGGTATATGGAGCGGAGCGAAGCGGCGACGGGCCGAGGGTCGGATGGACGCCCCGCGTTCGTGACTTAGGTCACAGCCAGCGTCTTCAGTGCGGAGCTAGCATCTGGAGGGATGGACGCTGGCTTTTCGCGGCGGCGTCTCGCTTTCAGATTCCAGGGGGAACCGATGCTGCCTGAGGACAGGAAGACAAAGATTCTGGTAGACGGCGGTGATCCTGAGGAGACGGCGAGTCTCAAGGCGCTGCTTGGGTTTGTGGATGGGCAGACGACGAATCCCAGCCTGGTTGCGAAGAACCCGGAGATCCAGCGGCGGATTGCCTCCGGACACAAGCTGACGGTGGAAGAGCAGACGGAAGCCTACAAGGCCATCGTCCGCAAAATCTCTCCTCTTGTGGGCGATGCCGGAGTCTCGATTGAAGTGTTCGCCGACCTGCGCACGACGAGCCACGAAATGCTGGCGCAGGGCCGGGAGATGTTTTCCTGGATTCCGAACGCCTACATTAAGTATCCCTGCACCTATGAGGGTTTGCGCGCGGCGCAAAACTCGGTGGAGCGGGGCATTCGCGTCAACATTACCTTGTGTTTCTCTCAGGAACAGGCGGCGGGCGTGTACGCGGCTACGCAGAGCGCGGAGACGTCCGCCTATGTTTCTCCATTTATCGGCCGGCTGGACGATGCCGGGCTGAACGGCATGGATTTGATCCGGAACATTCAGCGAATGTACCAGGCCGGGGATGGGCACGTGTCGGTGCTGGCGGCCAGCATTCGGAATGTGCGGCAACTGCTGGCCTGTTTTGCGCTGGGAGTGGACCTGGCGACGGTTCCGGCGAAGGTGCTGCGGGCCTGGGCGGCGGAGGGTTTTCCGATGCCGGACGAGACGTTTGTTTATGAGGGCGTGAATGCCGGCGGCGTGGCGCTGAAGCCGATTCGGTATAAGGAACTGAACCTGCACAAGCCATGGAATGCGTTCAATTTGAGACACGAGCTTACGCGCCAGGGGATTGAGAAATTCACGGCGGACTTTGAGGGCACGCTGCGGCAACCGGAAGTTGAGGCTGGACTTGCGAGCGGGCACGCGGAGGCGGAACTTTTGCCTACGTAAGGCTTGTACCCCACTCAAGCCCAAAGGCGGGCTGAATGGGGCACCGGGGGCTTTTGCATAGGGAAGGTTCGCGGAGGCGTGATTCCGCATCCCGCGCCGCTGTTTGGCATCGAAAGAAGAGTGGGCAGATCGGCACATTGCGGCTGATTGAAGGGCTGTGCGATTCGACTCGCGGGCCGGTTCCAGAAAACAATGTGAGAGTTTGATTTCAGAAGAGGGCGTCTGCTATTCTGAAAGTGGACTAAATTAGTCGGATTTCATCAGGAAAGGCAGCATCGCTTGTTCAGGCTCAACAAACTGGCTGATTACGCGCTTGTGGTGATGGAATACATCACCAGCCATCCGGAACGGTATCCGCATACGGCGCGGAGCGTGGCTGAGGCGACGCATCTGCCAGCGCCGACAGTGGTCAAGATTCTGAAAAAGCTGGCGGATTCGGAGTTGGTGATCTCGCAACGCGGGGCGAAGGGCGGCTACACGGCGGCGCGGACCTCATCGATGATTTCCGTGGCCGAGGTGGTCGAGGCGATGGATGGTCCGATGGGGTTGACGGAGTGCGCGACCGCTCCGGGGCGGTGCGAGCTGGAAGGCAGATGCAGGATTGAGGCGAACGTTCGAGTGATTGGGCGGGTGCTTCGGCAGACGCTGCGGAACATCAGCCTGTCGGATTTGACGGCGCTGTTAAACGTGACCACCAAGGCGCCCGGCCACAAGGCGGTGCTGACATCGATAGCGGCGGCATCGCTGACATCAGGGGGAATGCAATGACGACGATCAATACAATTGAGGACCTCACGAGCGGTGAGTACAAGTGGGGATTTGTCACTCCGGTTGAGGAAGACAATATCCCGCGGGGGCTGAGCGAGGAGACGGTGCGGCTGATTTCGGCGAAGAAGAATGAGCCGCAGTTCATGCTGGACTGGCGCTTGAAGGCGTACCGGCACTTTGCCAAGCTGCTGCGGGAGCAGGGCGGAGAGCCGAGGTGGGCCCACGTGAAGTTTCCTCCGGTGGATTACCAGGACATTATTTATTACTCGGCGCCGAAGCCGAAGCCGAACCGCACGAGCCTGGACGAGGTGGATCCGGAGATTCTTGAAGCCTACAGCAAGCTGGGGATTTCCCTGAATGAGCAGAAGCGGCTTCAGGGCGTGGCGGTGGATGCCGTGTTTGACAGCGTTTCGGTGGCCACCACCTTTCAGAAGAAGCTGGCCGAGAAGGGCGTCATCTTCTGTTCGTTTTCCGAAGCGGTGCAGAAGCATCCCGACTTGATTAAGAAATATCTGGGAACGGTGGTTCCCTACTCGGACAATTTTTACGCGGCGCTGAATGCGGCGGTGTTCAGCGACGGGTCGTTCGCGTTCATCCCGAAGGGCGTGCGCTGTCCGATGGAGCTTTCGACTTATTTCCGCATTAACGCGGCGGACTCCGGGCAGTTCGAGCGCACGTTGATTATTGTCGAGGAAGGCGGCTACGCGAGCTATCTGGAAGGCTGCACAGCGCCCAAGCGGGACAAGAACCAGTTGCACGCGGCGGTGGTGGAGCTGGTGGCGCTGGACAACGCGCAGATCAAGTATTCGACGGTGCAGAACTGGTATCCGGGCGATAAAGAAGGCCGGGGCGGTATCTACAACTTTGTGACCAAGCGCGGCAAGTGCCTGGGCAAGAATTCAAAGATTTCGTGGACGCAGGTGGAGACCGGCTCGGCGATTACGTGGAAGTATCCGAGCTGCATTTTGATGGGCGACGACTCGGTGGGCGAATTCTACTCGGTGGCGCTGACGAACAATTATCAGCAGGCCGATACCGGGACGAAGATGATCCACATGGGGAAGAACACGCGGAGCACGATTATCTCGAAAGGGATTTCCGCGGGGCACGGGCAGAACACCTATCGCGGCCAGGTGAAGATTCTGAAGGAAGCGACGGGCGCGCGCAACTATACGCAGTGCGACTCGCTGCTGATTGGCGACAAATGCGGCGCGCACACGTTTCCGTATATCGAAGTAAGAAATGCGAGCGCGCGGATGGAACATGAGGCGTCCACGTCGAAGATTGGCGAGGACCAGATTTTCTATTTCCGGCAGCGCGGTCTTTCGGCGGAAGAGGCCGTAACCATGATTATCAGCGGATTCTGCAAGCAGGTTTTTCGCGAGCTTCCGATGGAGTTCGCGGTGGAAGCGCAGAAGCTGCTGGGTGTGAGTTTGGAAGGGAGCGTGGGGTAACGATGAGCTTGCTTGAGGTTCGCGATTTACGCGCGACAATCAATGGCCAGGAGATTCTGAAAGGGATCGACATGGTGGTGAACGCCGGAGAAATCCATTCGATCATGGGGCCGAACGGGTCGGGCAAAAGCACGCTGGCGCAGGTGCTGGCGCGGCGCGACGGCTATGAAGTGACGGGCGGCGAAGTGCTGTTCCACGGCAAAGACCTGCTGGCGATGAAGCCGGAGGACGTGGCGTGCGAGGGGCTGTTTCTGGCGTTTCAGTATCCGGTGGAAGTGCCGGGGATCAGCAATGCGTATTTCCTGCGTGCGGCGCTGAACGCGCAGCGGAAGTATCGCGGCGAGGATCCGCTGGACGCGATTGATTTTCTGCCGGTGCTGAAGGAGAAGATGCGGCTGCTGGAGATGGATGAGACGTTCCAGAGCCGGTCGGTGAACGAAGGCTTTTCGGGCGGCGAGAAGAAGCGCAACGAGATTGTGCAGATGGCGGTGCTGGAGCCGACGCTGGCGATTCTGGACGAGACGGACTCGGGGCTGGACATTGACGCGCTGAAGATTGTGGCCAGCGGCGTGAACGCCATGCGGCGCGAGGACCGGGCGATGATTCTGGTGACGCACTATCAGCGGCTGCTGGACTACATTGTTCCGGATTACGTGCATGTTCTGGCCGGGGGCAGGATTGTGAAGTCCGGCGGGCCGGAGCTGGCGCTGGAACTGGAGCGCGAAGGCTATGGATGGGTCGAAGAAGCCCTGGCCGCAAAGTAAGGAGGAACGCTTGAGCACAGTGACGGAAGCGACAGGATTGGGCAGCTACCTGGAAGCGTTCAGCGAGGTGCGGCAGCGCACGTCGCGCCAGCCGGAGTGGCTGCGGACCTTGCGCGAGGATGCCTTCGGGCAGTTTTGCGAGATGGGATTTCCCACGCTGAAGAACGAAGCGTGGCGCTTTACCAGCGTCGCGCCGATTGCGCGCGAGGCGTTCAGCCTGGTCGAAGACGGCGCCGCGGAGTTGACGCTGGAGGACCTGAAGCCGTTTCTGATTTCCGATGCGGCGTGCCGGCTGGTGTTTGTGAACGGGCGCTTCGCGGCCGGGCTTTCCGACCGCGGATCGCTGCCGGCGGGAGTGACGGCGGGGAGCCTGGCGGCCGAGATTGACCGCAATCCGGCGGCGCTGGAGTCAAGCCTGGGGCGGCATCTATCGCTGGGGACGGATTCGTTTTGCAGCCTGAACACCGCGTTTCTGGAGGACGGAGCGTACGTCCGGATTGCGCGCGGGACGGTGCTGGCCACGCCGATTCATCTGCTGTTTGTTTCGACGGACTCGGACGCGCCGGTGATGGCGCATCCGCGCAACCTGATTGTAGCGGAGCGCGGTGCGCAAGCCGATGTAGTGGAAGAGCATGTGTCGCTGGGCGATGGGAAATTTTTCTCGAACACGGCGACGGAGCTTGTGGCGGCGGAGAACGCGGTGGTCGCGCATCATTTACTTGAGTGCGAAAACCGGAAGTCGTTCCATATTTCGACGCTTCAGATGCAGATAGAGCGGAACGCGAACGTCAGCTCGCATTCGGTGCTGATCGGCGGCGCACTGGTGCGGAACAACGTGCATCCGGTGCTTGCGGGTGAAGGCGGCGCGTGCCTGATCAACGGATTGTTTCTGGGAGATGACAGCCAGCATTTGGACAACTACATGCTGGTGGACCATGCAAGCCCGCATTGCAGCAGCCACCAGTTTTATAACGGCATTCTGGGCGGGAAATCGCACGGGGTCTTTCACGGACGCATTATTGTGCGGAAGGATGCGCAGAAGACAGACGCGAAGCAGACGAACCGCAACCTGTTGCTCACCGACGACGCGCAGATCGACACCAAGCCCCAGTTGGAAATTTATGCCGATGACGTGAAGTGTACGCACGGCGCGACGATTGGGCAGATTGACGAGAAAGCTCTCTACTACCTGCGCTCGCGCGGGCTGGATGAGGCGTCGGCGCGCGAGCTGCTGCTTTTCGCCTTTGCCGGGGAGTGTACGGGGCGTATCCGCTCGATTCCGATTCGCGAGCATGTGGAGCGGATTGTGCGGCAGTCGCTGCCGGAAGGGATAACCAGCGATGGCACCGGAGAAGGCGCGGAGAGGCGCTGGGAGGAGATTGGATGAGCGCCGCCACAGTCGAAGTCGTTGCCGGGTTTGATGTCCAGAAGGTACGGGCGGATTTTCCGATACTGAGCCGCGAGGTACACGGGCTGCCGCTGGTGTATCTGGACAATGCCGCCACCACGCAGAAGCCGCGGGCGGTGCTGGACGCGCTGATGCATTACTACACGGAAGAGAACGCGAACATCCATCGGGGCGTGCATCAGCTTTCGCAGATTGCGACCGAGGCTCACGATGCGGCGCGGCGGACGGTGCAGCGTTTTTTGAACGCGGGAGAGCCGGCGGAGATCATCTTTACGCGGGGCACAACGGAGTCCATCAACCTTGTGGCGCAAACCTACGGGCGGGCGCACGTGGGCGCGGGCGACGAAATTGTAATTACCGCCATGGAGCACCACTCGAATATTGTTCCGTGGCAGATGCTTTGCGAAGAGAAGGGCGCGCGGCTGCGGATTGCCCCGATCAATGATGAAGGCGAGTTGCTGCTGGATGAGTTCGAGGCGCTGCTGAACGCGAAGACGAAGCTGGTGGGCGTCGCCCATATCTCAAACGCGCTGGGCACCATCAATCCCATTGCGCGCATGGTTGAGATCGCGCACAGCAAGGGGATTCCAGTGCTGGTGGATGGGGCGCAGTCGGTGCCGCATCTGCGGGTGGATGTGCAGGCGCTGGGGTGCGATTTCTACGCCTTCTCCGGACACAAGATTTACGGGCCGACGGGCATCGGCGTGCTTTACGGCAAGCGTGCGCTGCTGGAAGCGATGCCTCCGTACCAGGGCGGCGGCGACATGAT
>JBAUHD010000123.1:0-5434 GCA_049680085.1 Acidobacteriaceae bacterium | reverse complement strand
GCCTGCATCCGCTCCAGCAGCAGCGCCAGTTCCGCCGGGCCCGGCTCCTTCCCTGATCCGTTGCGTCCATTGCTGCTTTGCTTTCCGGTGGGAGCCACGTCTGTGCCGGCGAGCGCATCGGACTTCTTCATGAACATCTCCTGAGAATCAACCCAGTTTACGCGCGCACCACACAATTGTGCGCGAAAATCGTGCCCGAGAAAGCAGGCCAAGAGGAAAGCAGGCCAAGAGCTTAGGTCAATCGCCGTTAGATGCTGCGATTTCATGATTGGTTGTGCCTGAGATTCCCTCATGCGAATCGCCCCCACAGCCATTCAGTGTGGGCGCAAAAATTGCGATGGGCCATTTGGCGAGCCGCGAAAGTGCGTTTACTATGGTGTCGATGATTTGCGCGTGATCTGAACTCCTGGTTCAGCTCCCTTATTGAGTCACGCGGGAGGTACCGGCTGGCATTCCGGCCAGCATCAAGCGTGCCGCCCTGCTGCTCGATCAACTCCGAGCCAGCCTGGATTCCGCGAATCGGAACCGAAGGGCCAAATTACAACCGTTTGAGTTTTGCAGGGAGCGATGCCAGAAGTAAATCCGCAACCGGAGATGAACGCCTACGAATTCATCCTGGAGAACATTGACAGCGTTCCGCATCTGGAAGCCCTAGTGCTCCTCTGGAACAGCCGTCCTGTCGCATGGAGCTGCGAGGAGCTTGCCTCGCGGCTTTACATTCCCGCGGAAAAGGTGAGCAGCCTGGTCGCGGACCTGGTGCGGCTCCAATTGATCTCGAAATCGGCAGGGCCACCGGCCAAATACTCCTACTTGCCGCGCTCCGAAGAGCAAAACGAAATGATGCGGCTGGTGGACATCGCCTACCGGCGCGACCTGGTGCGAATCTCGACCATGATACACTCGAAAACTTCCCCCTCCGTACGCGAGTTCGCTCGCGCATTTCGTTTCAAGAAAGACCGGGATTGATGGCGGCCGCTCTGTACATTGCCACCTGCCTCACGACCCTGCTCTGCGCCATTCTGCTGCTGCGCGCCTTCATCCGCGTGCGAAGAAGGCTGCTGCTGTGGAGCGGGTTGTGCTTTGTGGGGTTGACCGTCTCGAATTTTCTGGTCTTTCTGGACATTGTGGTGATTAAGCCTGACCTGTACACCTACCGGCTGGCTACGGCCGTCATTGCCATGGCGCTCCTGCTTTATGGCTTGATCTGGGAGAGCCCATGAACCCGATGTCGCATCCGCTCGCGGATATTTTCCTCCTCGGCATCCTCGCCGCCTGCTATCTGCTTGCCGGGCTGTTTTTTCTCCGTTTCTGGAGGTCCACGCGAGACGATCTCTTTCTCGCCTTCGCCGCGTTCTTTGCCATTCAGGGGGGCAGCAGCGCCTTTATCGTGAGCCTTTCGCACCCCAATGAGGGCAGCCTGTGGATTGGACTGGTGCGCCTGCTCTCCATCCTGGTGGTGCTCACGGCCATTCTCTGGAAAAACCTCGCGAAAAATGGCTGACCGCCGCCGCCCTCGATTTGCCGCTTAGCGCACCCGCCAGCCGACGCCGGCGGTGCCCATGACGATCTGTCCCTCGCGGGGGCCGGCAATGTCCTGGGCCATCTCCGGAAACGCAGCCTTCATCGCATCCGTCTTGACCCAAATTGGAACATCCCGCGTCGCCGCGTGATACGTTACCGTGGTCTCCAGCACATTTCCGTCCTTCACCGGAGGCGTAAATCCATCCACGCTCGTCACTTCCTTATGTCCATAGCAAAACGCTGGAGCCATCCGCTCCCCCAGGGGGGTCAGCGAATACCGCTCCACATGCATCGTCAGGTCCTTCAGCTCATTCAGCAGCCCGACGGATTTCATAGCGTCAAACTTCTTCTCCTCGGTCTTCGCCTTCGGTCCCGGCGTCACTTCATAAGGAAAGCGCATTCCCTGCGGAAAAAGGCATTCCTCATGGCCCGCAAAATACAAATTGAGCCCCTGCTCCAGTTTGGCGTTGGTTGGCTTTACCGAACAGCCAGCCGCCAGCAACCCCGCGCACGCCAGGGGCAAAACCCACCCTCCCCGAAAAACTTTCGTCATTTTCGCCTCTTCTCCGCCAGCCATCCAACATAAGAGGCATAATATCCTCAAATAGCAGCCCCTTATGAAGCGGTGTCTCCATAGCAACTCGCGGCGCGCAGCCGGAGGCGGTCAGCTTTGCAGGAAGGGCCGCAAGTTATTCTGCGCAGGATTGAACCCGTGAATCTGCCCAATTCCATCACGGTCAGCCGCATTGCCGCGGTCCCCATCCTTATCTGGATGCTCTCGCCTCATTTCCCCCACGGCGGCTTTTACGGCGAGCAGGAGATCGTTGTCGTGCTCTTCTTCGTGCTCGTCTCCATTAGCGACGGAGTGGATGGCTACCTTGCCCGCCGACGCGGCCAGATTACCACCATGGGCATGCTGCTCGATCCGCTCGCCGATAAGCTGCTGATCACCGCTGCCTATATCACGCTTGTCAGCTACAACCCGCACGTCGTCAAGCCGTGGATCGCGGTCGTCGTCATTGGACGCGAGTTCCTCGTCACCGGCCTCCGCTCCATCGCTTCCTCCGAGGGCTTCACCATCCAGGCCAGCGACGTCGGCAAGCTTAAAACCGTGATTCAGATCGTCTCCGTCATCCTCGCTGTGCTCGATCATGCCTGGTACGTCTGGCATTTCGGATGGTTCTTCATCCCCATCGACCTGCTCGCCGTGGTGGGCGTCTACTACATGGCCGCCATTTCCACCATTTCCGCCATCGACTACTTCATCGCTTTCTGGCGCAGAATCGAACACGCCTCCACCGGCAGCCGCAAGCGCGACAACGCCTTCGTCCTCTCCCGCCGCAAAGACATCTCCTGACCCCTGTACCCTGAAGGGAGCATGTTTTCCCGCGCACTCGAATTCGACCCGGCCAATCCAGCATGGGCTGCCCTTCCCGCCCAGCCGGGAGTCTTTGCGCTGTTCGCCGAAGATCCGAACGCCGAGCCCTATTTGAGCCGCACGCCCAACCTGCGCCACCGGCTGCGACGCCTGCTTGACCCGCGGCCCGACCAGTCCAGGCGCCTGCGGCTGGCCCAGAGCGTCGCGCGCATTGAATACTCGCTGACCGGATCGGAGTTTGAGGCACAGTTGCTGCTATACGACGCCTCAGGGCAGGCATTTGGCGAGCGGGCGCGCAAGCGGCTGCATCTGAGGCCGCCGGTGCTGTTGCGCATGGCGATGGAGAATGCCTACCCGCGCGTTTATGTAACCCATAAAGTTACAAAGAAAGCCGCTGCAAGCCTGTTTGGCCCGTGGCCCTCGCGCGCGGCGGCGGAGACTGCGCTGGACGCCATGCTGAATCTTTTCGAGCTGCGCCGCTGCGTTGAAGAGCTCCATCCCGATCCGGTATTCCCCGGCTGCGTGTACTCGGAGATGAAGAAGTGTCTGGCTCCGTGCTTCCGAGGCTGTACGGACGAGCGATATGCCGAAGAGGCCGCCGCCGTCCACGCCTTCCTTGCCACGCGAGGGGAGAGCCTGATTGCAGCGCTAAGCCAGCAACGCGACGAAGCCTCGGCGGACCTGGATTTCGAGCGGGCCGCTGAACTCCATGCGCGTCTGGCGAAAGTCGAAGCCGCCGCCAATCTCATGCCGGCGGCCGTTCAAGCGCTGGCCAAGTTGAATGGCGTAATCGTCCAGCCTTCGAGCGAACCGGAGCAGGTTTCGCTGTTCCTGTTCGCGCAGGGTTGTCTCGCCGGGCCGGTTGCGTATTCGGTGGCCGGAATGCGCCACCAGAATGAGCAGTCCGGTTCGTCGTCGCTGTTCGCGCAGCCTGTGGCGATGCAGCCTGTGCCGCTCGATGAAAGCGGAGCCTCCGCCGTGACGCTGGCCTCTCGCGATGAGTTGGAAGCAAGATTGGACGAGGCGATTGCGGGGCTTGAGGAAAGATGTCCCTCAGGGGCTAAAGCCCCGTCGAGAAAGAACGATTTAACGGACGGGCTGAAGCCCGTCCCCTTCAAAGAGCAGAGTCCGCAGCAAACTGCCGACCACCTGAGCCTCGTCGCTCGCTGGTACTACCGTCCGCAGGGCAAGCGCGTGGGCGAGGTCTGCTTTACGCAATCCGATGGCTCAATGCCGAAGAAAGCGCTACTGCGGGCCATTTCCCGCGTATCTCGGACAGCATCAGGCAGTGTTTGAGGAAACCGCAAGTTGCGCCGCGCCTCGAGCATCGCAACCGTAGGTCCTTCGACTCCCATTTGGCTTGCGCCAAACTCCGCTCAAGATGACAACGTTCGAGCTAGGAGCTAGTAATAGAGATACTTCCGCCACTTCTGGTCCGAGTGGCCAATCATCCGCATAATGTGCCGGCTGGTGTGCAGCGAGAAGGGACGCGGCTCTCGCAGCAGCTTCATGTCCTTTAGCTCATGCAGAAGCTGGTTACCCTTTCTGCGATTGCAGCTATGGCAGCACGCAACCAAATTCTCCCAGGTCGAAAGGCCGCCCCGCGAGCGCGGCTGCACATGGTCCAGCGTCAACTCGGAGGAGTGCAGGACCACGCCGCAGTACTGGCAGGAGTTGCGGTCGCGCAGCAGAATGTTCTTTCGGGAGAGCGCGCGGGTCTGGTGCGGAATGCGCCGGTACTCAAGCAGCCGGATGACGGAAGGCATCGGCATTCGCACCCGCGCCGCGTGCAGAATCGCGCCCTGTTCCTCCTCGGTCCGCGCCACGCCCTTGAGCACCAGCACCAGCGCGCGCCGCGCGCCGCAAATGTTGATGGGCTCATAGGACGCATTCAGAACCAGCACCGGCGTCTGCAATTCGGAGTTCAGCCGCACCCGCGGCTCCGGCATTTCCACCGGCGTCAGCGTGTGACACTTGGCAAGCGACTTTTGCTTGCGAGCATGGACCGATGCTTTTCCCAGCGACATTCTCTCCCCCGGTGGTTTCGTTACCGTTTCTTACTGTGCGGCTTTGCCTCCGTCCCACATCACAACGTCTTCCTGCATCGGCGTCTCCGCCGCGCGTGAAGGCGAAAACTGAACCTCATGCCGCTGCGCCCGCGCCGCGGTCGCGACCCACACCCGCGCCGCTCCGGCCTTCTTCAGCGCCTCGGAACAGGCCCGCGCCGTCGCGCCCGTGGTGTAAATGTCGTCAATCAGCAGCACGTCGCGTCCTCGTAGGCGCTCCGGTTTTGGAACAGAAAAAACGCCGCGCAGATTGCGGCGGCGTTGCACGGTGCTCAATTCGGCCTGACTCCGAGTCGCGCGTTTCCGGAGCAGCATTCCCGGCGGCGCAAGTTCGCCTTTCCACTCGGGACGCAGCCGCCGCATGGCATCGCACACCGCGCGCGCCAGCAACTCCGACTGGTTGAACCCGCGCTCCCGCCGCTTACCCTTGTAGAGCGGAACCGGGATCACCAGCATCTTCGCCGGAAGA
>JBAUHD010000122.1:0-3094 GCA_049680085.1 Acidobacteriaceae bacterium | reverse complement strand
CGGCGGCGTATTTCGCTTTCGAGAGATTTTGCAGCGCGAGCTCGCGGATTCCCTGCTTGCCGTAGACGGTGAGGAAGACGGTCGCCATGAGTGCGACGAGCGCCTGGTTGGTGCAGATGTTGGAGGTCGCCTTTTCGCGGCGGATGTGCTGTTCGCGGGTGGAGAGAGTGAGGACGAATCCGCGGCGGCCCTGAGTGTCTGTTGTTTCGCCGACGAGGCGACCGGGCATCTGGCGGAGATATTTTTCCTTGGCCGCGAGGACGCCGCAGTAGGGCCCTCCATAGCTGAGGGCGACGCCGAAGGATTGGGCTTCGATGGAAACAATGTCGGCCTCGACGGGAGGACGGACGATGCCGAGCGAGACGGCTTCGGCGATGGAGACGATGAGCAGGGCCTCTTTTTTGTGGGCGATTTCGGCGATGGCGGGAATGTCTTCGATGATGCCGAAAAAATTGGGCGACTGCACGAGGACGCAGGCGGTTTCGTCGGTCACGGCCTCCTCCAGCGCGGCGAGGTCGATGCGCCCGTCGTGGCCGTAGCCGACTTCGCTTGCCTGATGGCCCTGATGCTGCGCGTAGGTGTGCATGACTTCGCGGTATTCGGGATGGGCGGTGCGGGCCACCAGCACGCCGTCGCGTCCGGTGATGCGGACGGCCATCATGACAGCCTCCGCCGCGCCCGTCGAGCCGTCGTACATGGAGGCGTTGGCGATGTCCATGCCGGTCAGCTCGCAGATCATGGTCTGGAACTCGAAGATGGCCTGGAGGGTTCCCTGGGTGATTTCGGCCTGGTAGGGCGTGTAGGAGGTGAGGAATTCGCCGCGCTGCACGATGGAGTCGATGACGACGGGGCGGTAATGGCGGTAGGCTCCCGCTCCCAGAAAGCTGGTGTAGCCGTTGGCGTTCTTCGCCGCGGCGGCTTTGAAGTGATCGACGATTTCGGACTCGCCCATCTGGCGCGGGACGTTCAAGTCGCGGGTGAGGCGGTACTCCTCGGGGATGGTGGAGAACAGGTCGTCGATGGTGGAGACGCCGATTTCGTGAAGCATGGCGGCGCGCTCGGCGTCAGACTTTGGGAGATAACGCATCGGCGGGTTACTTTCCGGTCTCTTCGGCGATGAACTGTTCGTAGCTGGCGGCGGAGAGGAGGGAATCGAGCTCGCCGGGATTGGCTAACTCCACTTTGATAATCCAGGAGGAGTGTGGATCGGTGTTGAGCTTTTCGGGGGAATCCTTGAGGGCGTCGTTGACTTCGGTGACGGTTCCGGTGACAGGGGAGTAGAGATCGGAGACGGCTTTGACGGACTCGACGCTGCCGAAGACCTCGCCCTTTTTGACGGCGTCGCCGACCTTGGGCGCGTCGACGAAAACGATGTCGCCGAGCGAGTTCTGCGCGTGATCGGTGATGCCGACGATGCCGTGGTTGCCGGCGGGCTCGATCCACTCGTGCTCGCGGGTGTATTTGCGGTTCTCGGGATAGGACATGCGGTTCGTTCCTTTAAGCGATCTTTTTGGGCCTGCGGTAAAAGGGGGTGGGCACGATTTTTGCCTTGACGGGTTTGCCGCGAATTTCGACGGCGACTTCGGTGTCGATGACGGCGAGTTCGACCGGCACATAGGCCAGGGCGATGTTCTTTTTCAAATAGGGAGCGGGCGAGCCGCTGGTGACTATGCCGATTTTTTCTCCGGCGGCGTTGAGGACCGGGTAGCCGTCGCGGGCGATGCCGCGCTCGATGATTTCCAGGCCGACCAGCTTGCGCCTGGGGCCGCCCTCGGACCGGATTTTGGTGAGAGCAAAGGAGCCGAGGAACTCGCCTTTATCCAGCTTGAGAAAACGGTCGAGGCGCGCCTCGAAGGGGTTGATGGTGCCGGAGATTTCATGTCCGTAGAGCGACATTGCGGATTCGAGGCGGAGGGTATTGCGGGCTCCGAGGCCGCAGGGGAGGATGCCGAATTCACGGCCAGCTTCGAGGACTTCGTTCCAGACGCGCTCGCTGGTGGGCGTGTCGGAGGGGACGTAGATTTCGAAGCCGTCTTCGCCGGTGTATCCGGTGCGGGCGACGAGGGTGTTGGGCAGGCCGCAGACGGTTCCCCACTGGAACCAGTAGGGCTTGATGGCGCTAAGGTCGAGCCCGGTCAATTTGGCCAGCGTTTCCGCGGCGTGCGGACCCTGGATGGCGAGTTGCGTGTAGTAATCGCTGTAATTGCTGACATGGCAGTGGAAGCGTTGAGCGCTCTTCTTGATCCACTCGAAATCCTTCTCGCGCGTGCCGGCGTTGATGACGATGAGGTAGTCGTGATCGCCGAGCTTGTGGACGACGATGTCGTCGACGAACGTGCCTTCCGGATAGAGCATGGCCGAGTAATGCGCCTGGCCGATCTGGAGTTTCGAGGCGTCGTTCATCGAAATGTGCTGGACGGCGTTGAAAGCTTCCGGGCCGCGAAGCTGAATGTCGCCCATGTGGCTGACGTCGAAGAGGCCGACGGCGGTGCGGACGGCCATGTGCTCGGCGATGAGGCCGGAGTATTCGACGGGCATATCCCAGCCGCCGAAATCCACCATTTTGGCTCCCATGCGGCGGTGCATGGAGTTGAGCGCGGTCTGGCGGAGAGCAAGGGGCACGGAGCTGGACAAAACGGGGTCCTTCTAGAAAAGGAAAATCCTGAACTTTTTACGTTATCACGGTGCTGGCCGCACGGGCACACGCGCTTCGCGCATCCTGGCGCTCACCTTGTGGCCCTCCCGCTGGTCGGGAAACAATATTGGAGCGGGGGCAGGGGGCCATGGTTCGATCCGACGCTCGATTATCCGTCTATTTTCTGTGACTTGGGTGGAGACCTTCGCCGAAGCGGTAGACGAGACCGACAGAGAGGGCGAACTGTTCGTGGAGTCCGGCCCCGCCGAAGTTCGTCAGAGTGGCGTCGGGTGAGACGCGGAAGACGAGACGCGGGGAGCGGTTGAGATCAATGGAGCCTCCGATGGCGCTGGCGAAGGTCATCTGGTTGTTGAAGAAGCCGACGTTTTCCGGCGGGACGGGATTGTTGTTTTGATCTTGAAGGCCGCGGGTGAAGTAGCCGTAGGCTCCGCCGACGAG
>JBAUHD010000121.1:0-7245 GCA_049680085.1 Acidobacteriaceae bacterium | reverse complement strand
GGCGACTGCCCCCAGGCCATCCCGCAAAGAACAGAGAAGACAAGGCAAACCAATGCCGCCATCCAAACCATCCCGGCCCCGCCGTCCGGCCTCTGGGAAGCCAGGTTCTGAAGGGGACGGGCTTCAGCCCGTCCATAAACCGCGCTCCTTGGGCCCGGCTTCAGCCGCTGAGGGACACTCTCTTCGCGCGCTGATATTTTCGGCAGTTTCAATGGTCCCTCTGTACTCTCTGTGTTCTCTGTGGTGAAAATTCCCAATTACACAAAACTGTCATCCCAACCGGAGAGCGAAGCGAGTCGAAAGACTCGCGGATCCGCCCCTTCGTCACTGCGTACCTCCCGTGACCAGCGGGAGCGGCCACGCAAAGCGGTTGCCTGGACGGCTAGCCCTGTTGTCTTTTCCACTGTTTCGCACGTCTCTTATAGAGTAGCGTCCTTCGCGCCCTTGCCGCAAAGCGCGCCGCGATTGACAATGAGACAGCCATGAAACTCGCCGCCGCCACAACCCTCATCGCGCTTCTCGTCTTCAGCGAAACGCCCGGCCTCGCGCGTGCCCAGCAGACGCCGCCCCAGCCAACTCAGACCCAGCAGGACCAGACGCCGCCCGCCGCCGGTGGGCCCACCGGCGATACCGGAGCCATCGCCATTCCCAAGCAGCCGAAGCCTGAAGCGCCTGCCCCGCCGCCGCCTCCGGCCAGGCCCAAAAACCCTCCCGGACTCGGCAACCTCTCGCTCCGCGTCAACGTTCCCGTCGTCACCGTGGACGTGGGCGTCGTCCTCGAAAAAAATCACCAGTTCGTCCCTGGCCTCAAAGAGGACAACTTCCGCGTGTTCGAGGACGGCCAGCCCCAGGCAATCACCCATTTCTCGCAGATCAAGGCCCCCATCACCGCGGTTCTGCTCGTCGAGTTCGCCGCCAATAGCTGGTGGTTCATTCAGGACATGCGCAACGCCGCCTACAGCTTCGCCCAGCAGCTCCAGCCCAACGACTACGTCGCGGTCGAAACCTACGACATGCACACCGAGATCCTCAGCGACTTCACGCAGAACAAGGCCGTCGTTCTCAACGCGCTCAACACCCTCACCATTCCCACTTGGCACGAGACCAACGTTTTCGACGCCCTCTATTCCACCCTGGACCGCCTCAGCCGCGTGCCCGGACGCAAATACGTCATCCTCATCGGCTCCGGCGTCGACACGTTCTCGAAAATCACCCTCGACAAGTGCCTTCAGAAAATCAAGGAGACGCCCAACGTCACCATCTTCAGCATCGGAACCGGCCAGCTCGCCCGCCTTTATGCCGAAGACCGCGGCATGGGCATGGGCGGCCCGCGCGAGATGACCTTTCTCCAGGCCGACAACCAGATGCGCACCTTCGCCCGCATGACCGGCGGCCTCTCCTTCTTCCCGCGCTTCCCCGCCGAAATGCCCGAGGACTTCGGCGTCATCAACGACTCTATCCGGAACCAGTACGTCCTCACCTACACCCCGACCGACGCCAGGCAGGACGGCTCCTGGCGCAAAATCCACGTCGAAGTCGTCGATAACGAAGGACACCCCCTGCAGATGCAGGACGAAAAACACCACAAGCTCAAATACGACGTAGTCGCCCGCGACGGCTACCGCGCCAAGCAGGAAGTGCAATAATGTCGCCAGGGGACGGCATCCTGTCATTCATGACATAATCATGGCATGGCAGTCCGCACCACCGTCGATATCTCCGAACCGCTCCACAACACCCTGAGACAGCGCGCCGAAAAATCCGGCGTGTCCATCCGCTCGCTGATTGTGCGCGCCATCGAACAGGCCTATTCGGAACCCGCCGGAAACCAGAGTGTCACCGGTCCCCTGGTTCGCGGCTCCGGCAAACTCGGCCCACGGTTCCCGAAAGACGAAAATCCGCATGACCTTGTTTTTTCCTGATCTGAATGTCTGGCTGGCCCTATCAGTCTCCGAACACTCGCATAGCCGCGATGCCTGGGACTGGATGAAGCACCTTCAGCCCGACGCGAAACTCGTCTTTTCCCGCTACACGCAAATCGGCCTGCTGCGGCTCCTTACGAATCGTTCCGTGATGGGCGATCAGACCCTTTCGCTCCAACAGGCATGGAACGTCTACGACCGATGGCTCAAAGACCCTCGCGTGGAATTTTACCCTGAGCCCCAGGGTGCGGACGCGCTCTTTCGACAGATCACCAAACCGCTATCGAGCAAGCCTGCCTCCAATGCCGTGGGAGATTGCTGGCTGCTCGCTTCCGCCGTCGGCATCCGCGCCACTCTTGCAACGTTTGATCGTGCATTGAGCCAATCGGCCCGCAAACAAGGCTATCCGGCTATCATCCCAGCCTGAACGCAACGCTGCCTGCTTGTTCTGAGCCCTGAGCTCTGAGCTCTGCTTTTTCCGAACGCTAGCTCACCTCCAGCACCACCCGGAACCGCGCCTTTCCGCTCATCATCCGCTCATAGGCCTCCGCCGCTTTCTCCAGCGGATAGGTCTCGACCAGCGGCCGCACGCCCGTGGCCGCGCTGAACTTCATCGTGTCTTCCGAGTCAATCGCCGCGCCGCTCGGCCATGCCTGAATCGACTGCCGGGCTCCGATCATGGGCAGCACATTCACCTTCAGGGGAGCCATCGGCGCGCCCAGCACCACAAACTTGCCCTCGTGCCCCAGTCCACCCACCGCCGCCGACATCGCCTCGGCGTCCGTGACCGTGGCCAGAATCGTCTTCGCCCCTCCCAGTTTCTTCAGTGCCGCGGAAACATTTTTCGCCGTGCTGTCGATGTAGTGCGCCGCACCCAGCTCGTGCGCGAATTTCGCCTTGTCGGCGCCGCGCGCAATCGCCACCGTTGTGTAGCCCATCTTCGCCGCAAACTGCACGCCAAGGTGCCCGAGCCCGCCCATGCCCAGCACCGCCACCACGTCCGGAGGCCGCGCTCCGCTGTTCCGCAGGGCGTTGAAGGTGGTGATCCCCGCGCACAGCAGTGGTCCTGCCTCCGCCCACTCCAGCGATTCCGGAACCGCCGCCAGGGCCACCTCCGGCGCGAACACGTAGTCGGCGTACCCGCCGTCAAATGTAATCCCCGGAATCTTCAGCCGCTGGCAGCCCACCAGGTCGCCTCTCCGGCAGGGCTCGCACTTGCCGCAATGCCCGCCATACCATCCCAGGCCCACGCGCTGGCCCGCCCGCCACTCGGTCACGCCCTCGCCTACCGCGTCCACCAGGCCCACCACCTCGTGGCCGGGCACGCGCGGATACACGATCCCAGGCCAATGCCCTTCCTTGGGGAGCGAGTCGCTGTGGCACACCCCGCAGGCCTGCACCTTCACCCGAACCCATCCCGCCTCGGGCTCGCCCACCTCGCGCGTCACCATCTCCAGGGGGCCGCCCGCCTTGCCCACCTGCACAAATCTGCCCGTCTTCTTTTCCGCCATTCGCCGCCTCCCGTTTGTAGCTGTTCGATGCGCCGTAGCCCTGAAAAGTGCAGATTCTTCCGCTTTGCGCGGAGTGCTCGCTTCCCTTGACGCGCCGGGTCGAAAAGAAAAGCCCGGTCCAGAGACCGGGCAAAAGGGAAGAAGAACGTGCTCTCAATCCTGTGCTGCGTGGAAATACTTCGCGACCGTCCGCACGAACGGCGCTGCTCCGGACGGAACCCGCACTCCGCCGCGCAGAATCTGTTTGAAGCTGTGATAGCCGCCGTAGTAAACGTCGGTATCCGTCTGGTTCTGGCTGATCGAAGTTCCGTCCAGCGAGATTCCGGCGAACAGTCCCTTGGTCCGCGAATAGCTCATTAGTTCCGCGCTCATGTTGATCGAGGTCGACGCGCTCGCGTGACGTCCCACCGGACCGGCCGCCGCCGAAGCATCGGCGCCGATTTTGAACTTGCTCTTCAGCAGGTCCTGCATCCCATGCTCGTTCACCGCCACCAGCACCAGGTCCGTGCCCGACGCGCCAATCTGGAATCCGTAAGATCCGCCCGCCGCCCGGATAAACACCGGTGCGCTCCAACCTTTGCCCGTGCGGCAGGTCACCACTCCCTGTCCGTACTGACCGCCGATGCCGAAGGCGGCTTTCTTGAGGCTCGGGATCACCGCCACGCACACGGCCTTCTCGAGAATCGAGTCCGGAATGCTGTTGTCAGGCGTATTCGAGAGTTCGTTGACCACGGCGCGGGCTTTGTCCAGCCGCTCATTCAGGTCGGATTTGCTTGAAGCCGCAAATGCGGCGACCGTAAAGGCAGCCGCGCACAGAATCACGATGATCTTCTTCATTGTTATTTTTCCTTCTCCGGCTAATGTCCGGTGGCGCCGCAGTCCGGCTGGGCTCCGAGCGATGCGAAATCCGAGCCCTCAGGCGCGCATCGCATTTAGCCTGAATACCTTAAGCATAGATGCTGGTTCCCGCCGCCGGGTTGATAGGAAGAAAGATTTCTCTGGAAAACTGGTCTGAACACAAAAAAAGAGGGGCTGCGGATTGTCTCCTTCAGCCCCGTTCCCCAGATCTGCGTTGTTGCTGATATTGGTTCTAGTCGGTCGGAGGTGTTTACCGCAAGATAACGAAAGGTCAGTGTCCAAAAGTAACCATCTGGGAGACATACGAGAGACAGCGAACCGTGCGGTGGCGTCGCCTACAGCTTTTCCCGGTTGGCCGCCCACACCGAAAGCGCGACCCGGTTCTCCACGCCTGCTTTGCGGACCAGCTTCGCGATATACGACTTTACCGTCCGCTCCTCAATGCCGAGCGCCGCGGCAATCTCCCGGCTCGACCGCGCTGCTTGCAGCATGTCCAGAATCTCCTCTTCCCGCTGGGTAAACACCACATGATGCCGGCGCACGGGCTTGTTGTCTGATGGATTCAACATCCGGTCCACAAACGCCGACAACACCTTCCGCGGCGCCCAGATCGATCCGGAAGCCACCACGTCGATGCACATGACCACCTGCTCCGGGCTCGCCGTTTCCTCCAGATAGCCCTTGGCGCCCGCGCCGATGGCGCTGATGATCGTCTCCTCGTCCGTTTCCGCGCCCATCACGATCATCTTCAGGTGGGGCTGAGCGGCCTTCAGCTTTGCCACCAGGTCAAAGGATTCCCTTGGCTTGCGCAGCCCCAGCATCACCATGTCCAGGTCGGTGCTGGCCATCGCCTTGGCCAGCGTGGTGGCCACGATCGTCACATTCGGCAGCGGTTCGCACACGGATTCAAAACCGGCGACACGCAGCGGTTCAAAATCCAGCAGCCCGATTTTCAGCCGCGGCTTTCTGGGAGAAACTGGAACGGGCATAGCTCATTCACCAGACTGTTCTCGCCGATTACGGGGGGGCCGCGGCGTCAAGAGTTGCTAGTTGTGGTCCTTCGGAATTGCGCCTCCGGTCAAAGCTTCGGCAATACGATCCCCTGCTGCTTCTGGTACTTGCCCTTGCGATCCGCGTAGCTGATTTCGCAGGACTCGTCCGACTGGAAAAACAAGATCTGGCACAGACCTTCATTCGCGTACACCCGCGCCGGCAAAGGCGTGGTGTTGGAAATCTCCAGCGTCACAAATCCCTCCCATTCCGGCTCGAATGGCGTCACGTTCACAATAATTCCGCACCGCGCGTAAGTCGATTTACCTACGCAAATCGTCAGAACGTCGCGCGGAATCTTAAAATACTCGACCGACCGCGCCAGCGCAAACGAATTCGGAGGCACGATCACCGACTCCGCCTCCACACTGACAAACGACCGCTCATCGAAGTTCTTCGGGTCAATAATCGCGCTGTTCACGTTGGTGAATATCTTGAACTCGTTCGATACCCGCAGATCGTATCCATACGAGGAGAGCCCATAGGAAATCACGCCCTCCCGCACCTGCTTCTCGCTGAACGGCGCAATCATCCCATGCTTCACCGCCTGCTCGCGAATCCATCGGTCACTCTTGATCGCCAGAAAATCCCCCTCGCCGGACCGCTCCAGGCTTTCCGGTCCCTCACCCATGTAAATATCTGCATCTCGCGCTGAAATTGCATCTTACGAAAGTCTGCCCGCGTTGACAATGCCGGCAAACCTTTCTAGCATCGTCTCAAGACTGGAAACACCAATCGGCACGCCGTGTTTCGGGGGAAAGCCATTGATTAAGCAGGACATCGTACATCAGGTAATTGAGCGTACCGGATTGCCCCGCATAAAAGCCGAGGCTGCCGTCGAAACCGTCTTTGAAAGTCTCAAGCGCGCGCTTACCCGCGGAGACCGCATCGAACTGCGCGGCTTTGGCGTCTTCAACGTCCGGCCACGCAAAACCGGAATCGGACGCAATCCCCGCACCGGCGCCGAAGTCAGCATTACACCGGGCCGCGCTGTCCGCTTCAAGCCGGGCAAAGACCTCCACGCGCTCGACTGATCGCCCCCACGCCGCAATGGTTCCCCCACTCAAGCGCAGCTTGCGTGGCGAACAAGACTGGCCGATTCGCTTACGGCTGATCCGGAATCTCCGCCTCAACCAATTTCGCCAGCAATATCAGCGATTCCTGCCAGCCCATGTAGCAGGCCTCCACAGGAATGACCGCGGGGATATCCGCCTGCGTGATGTTCACGTCAGTTCCGCAGAAAACCTGTTTCAACACGATCGTGGTCTGCATCTCGCCGGGAAGACCGGGGTTGTCGAAGCGGTTGGTGTAACGAATGAGTTCGTGCGGCTTAAGGTCGAGATAGGTGCCGCCAAACGAGTGGCTGCCGCCGGTACTGAAATTGGTGAACGACATTTTATAGCCGCCGCCGACTTTCGCGTCCAATTCATGAACCCTGCCGGTGAATCCATTGGGCGGGAGCCATTTGGCCATCGCGTCCGCATCGAGAAATGCGCGGTAGACGCGCTCAGAGGTTGCTCGAAGCACCCGGTGCAACCGAACCGTGTTGGTTTTCTCAGTATTCATGGGTTCCTCCATTCAAAGATTTGCCGTCTGGATCGCCAGCGTCTGCGCGTGCTGGATGTGGCAGATGGCAATCGCCAGCGCGTCCGCCGCATCCGCCGGTTCAGGTATTTCGGGAAGATTCAGCAGCCGCGCCACCATGAACTGCACCTGCTCCTTCTGCGCCAGTCCATAACCCGTGACCGTTAGCTTGATCTTCAGCGGAGCATATTCGGCAATCGGCAGCATGGCGTTGGCCGCCGCCAGCAGCGCCACTCCCCGCACCTGCCCCAGCTTCAGCGCCGACTTTGCATTGATGGAATAGAACACTTCTTCAATGGCCACCACGTCGGGACGATGCA
>JBAUHD010000120.1:0-4273 GCA_049680085.1 Acidobacteriaceae bacterium | reverse complement strand
TGAATCCCTACCGGCTCGATCTGGCCCGCAAGGCCGCCGGCGTCACCCTCGCCATCGATCCCCGCGAAACGACGCTGGCCGACGCGCAGCAGCAGCTCGGCATGGCGGAGGGCTTCGACGTAGGACTCGAAATGTCCGGCAATCCCCACGCCTTTCGCGACATGCTCGCCAACCTCAGCCACGGCGCAAGGGTCGCCATGCTCGGCATTCCTTCGCCGTCAGAAATGTCCATCGACTGGGCACAGGTCATCTTCAACCAGTACACCATCCGAGGCATCTATGGACGCGAAATGTATGAGACCTGGTACAAGATGACCGTCATGCTCGAGTCCGGCCTCGATATCAGCGGAGTCATCACCCACCGTCTGCCCTGGAACGAATTCGAGCAGGGCTTCGACGCCATGCGCTCCGGAAACTCCGGCAAAGTTATCCTCGACTGGCAATCCCTCGCCCGGGGTTAAGGAATTTAGATTGTCATCCCGACCGAAGCGACCAAAGGGAGCGTAGCGGAGTTACCTGCACTTCTCCCCGCTTCCCCTATCCTGACAACTCACCCCGCACGAGGTCATCCTGAACGAAGTGAAGGACCTGCGGTTCGCTTCGGGGGCAACAATTTTTCAGGAAATCAGCGCCTTCTGCCGATCCTGGGGCTCATGCGCACAGCAAGTCGCCCGTCACCGCCCCGCGGCCATCCCCAATCTTCCCAGCGTCCCCGTCCCCAGGTATTCCGAGGGCGACAGATCGTCCAGACGCGAGTAGGAATCCCGTATCTTGTGCATATCCCGCACCTCCGAATACAGCACCGGGATCTCCCACTCCAGCGCCACAACTCCGAGCGCGCGATCCGCCTCCTGCTCAATCTCCTCTTCGTCCGGCACCTCGGACAGATTCCTGCAGTGCTGCTCCAGCGCCGTGCGCACATAACAGATCACCTGTTCCTTCACCGCCGCCGTCTGGCACTTCACCGGAGAATGAAACCAGAAGTTTAAGCACAAGGCTTCGCCAGTCCCCAGCAATACTTTGAAGGAAATGGGAAGCGGCTTCACCGGCAACGCCCGCCGCCGCGAATCCGCTACGCCCCGAATCACGATCGAGAGCGGATCGCGCGGCGTCAAGCGAAACGCCAGCAACGCCAGCACCGCCGGCAGCAGCGCCATTAGCGCGAACACCGCCAGCGCCGCCGTGCTCGCGGTCACCAGGTTGTCATACACGAACAGCGCGAAAAGCATCGCCACCAGCGCGAACGACACCGTGGCGAACAGCGCATAGATTGTCCCGATAGACCCGCGAGTCAGATACTTTTCAAGCGCGCGTGCCTGATCAAGAGAGGCCTGAGGGGGATTCTGCCGTCTCATCTGTCTTACCTCGTTGCTATTAAGATCAACGCGAGAATCAAGCAGAAAGCGCCGAAGCGCAAGTAAACCGAAAGCAGTGTAGCAAGCGCAACCCGCGTTGTCTACACAAATTTCCCCATGTTGCTGTCCAGCAACCGATTGTGGCCCCGACCGAAGCGACCCGAGGGACCCGCACTTCTCCCGCCCTGAAAGATTAATACCCTCTACGTGCCTGTCCGCCAGTACTCCGCCGACTCCAGATCCCCTTGCTGAAAGTTGAAGTCCGCCTGAATCATCTCCACCTCCAGCACCTCGGAATAGAGCACCGGCACCCCGCTTTCCGACGCCACAATCTCCAGAGCCGGCTCGATCGCCGCGTCGATCTGTCCTTTGTCCGGCGCCGCTATGCGCATCGAGCAATCTCTTGCCAGCGCCGCCTGCATATAAAGATAGAGTCGCTCCTTAAGGTCCTTAGTCTGGTTCCTCGCGGGAGAATAAACAGCCAGCTTCACGGACAGACCCTCGCCGTTGCCCAGCAGTTCCTTCAAGGTGTAGTCTTCCCGGTGCAATTCCAGCGGCTGCCGCCATGTCCTCACCCCGCTCATCAGCCATGCCGACATTGGATCCCTCGGCCGCAGAAAGCAGAAAGCAACGGCCACCACGACGGGTAGGCAGAGCAGCGTCACGAATGCCGAGATCACCGGCGGCGTCGACGACAGAATTCCGTTATGGATTAGGAGCGTGAACGTCAGGGTCACGATCCCGATGCACAGCAAACCGGCAATCGCGTACACCGGAAGGATCACCGGCAGACGAAGATACCGCTCCAGATATTCGGCGTTTTCGAGATACGCTTGCGGTGGGTTCTGCTTTCTCATCAATCTCTCCCATTGCCAAACCGCGTTTGCGAATACGCGCCGCGATGGCCTGGTGTCAAAGCAAACAGGAAAACGGGGGACGAAAACTCATTGGATGCCGGAAATCCAGACCACGGACCTCGACAAAAACGAGGCAAACCGGCGAATACACCCATAAGGACGCTCACAAAAATAAATTTGGGGGATGACTGCCGGGGGGAGCCCAGGGGTCGGGGAAGGGAAAAGCATCCGCAGAATAGCAAGCCGGCTCAACTCTGTCCACAACATTCTGCATAAGAGAATGTTGCGGCTTAAATGTGCGGTTTCCCATATCCAACCCGCCAAAAATGTTCCTTTCACCACAAAACGAACATCATCTGCTATGCTTCTATCCGTATGAGAATCCTCGCCATCGATCTCGGCGGAACCCACGCCGCCTGCGCCCTGGTCGAAGACCGCCGCATTCTGGCCCGCGAAACCATCCCCGTCCCCGGCTCCGGCTCGCTCGCCGACGCTCTTTCGGCCATCGCCGCGCCCCTCCGCCGGATGCATTCCGAAGCCCCCGCCGCCGCCATCGGATTCGGCTTTTGCGGCCTCGTCGATTCCCGCCGCACCCGCATCGCCTCCACCAACGGCAAATATGAGGACGCCGTCACCTTCGACCTCGCCGACTGGGCCCGTGCCCAATTCGGTCTGCCTCTGCGCCTCGAAAACGACGCCCGCCTCGCCCTCCTCGGCGAACGCCACGCCGGCGCCGCCCAGGGTGAGTCCGATGTCGTCATGTTCACCCTCGGCACCGGAATCGGCGGCGTCGCCATGATCGACGGCCATCTGCTCCGCGGCAAGCACGACCAGGCCGGAGTCCTCGCCGGACACACTCCCGTTACTCTCCACGGCCGCCGCTGCACCTGCGGAGGCATCGGCTGCGCCGAATCAGAAGCCTCCGGATGGGCCCTCCCGCTCGTCGCCAAAGAATGGCCCGGATTCGCCGCCAGCGCGCTCGCCTCCCGCGAAATTAATTTTGAAACCCTCTTCGCCTGCGCCGCCGAAGGCGACAGCGTCGCCCGCGAACTCGTCGACCACTGCCTCCGCGTCTGGGGAGCCGCCGCCGTCGCCGCCATCCACGCCTTCGATCCCGATCTGCTCCTCTACGGCGGCGGAGTCATGCGCAGCGCCGACGCCATCCTGCCCTTCCTCCAGAATTACGTCCGCGACAACGCCTGGACCCCCTGGGGCACGGTCCGCGTCCGCCCCGCCCAGCTCGGCAATGACGCCGCCCTGCTCGGCGTCGTCCCCCTCTTCGCAACGGAGCCGCCCCTTGTCGGATAGTTCCCAGTACGATCGATTCCCCCAAATCCCATCCGGCTCCCGTGAGGAATGCCTCGAGGGCTGGCCCGCCATTACCCGCGAAATCCGCGCCCGCGCCGCAAACCGCTCGGCCATCGTCATCGAGTGCTACCCCGGAGTCTTCCTCGACGAACTCGCCCAGGCCCTCGCCTCCGCATTCCCCAACGTCGAAATCCTCCGCACCCCCGACCTCTTCCGCCCACCTGCGGAAATCGACCCGATGCTCCAACCCTGGCTCACCGACGACCCCGTCTTCGGCATCATGAACTCCATCGAGATCGAGGACTTCTTCGACCCCGCCCGCCTCGCCGAGGCCCGCGCCCGCTGCACCAACACGCGCCAGCAGCCACTCATCATTCTCGGTCCCGGAGCCTCCCTCGTCTGCCCTCAATCCGGGCTGCTCGTCTACGCCGACCTCGCGCGCTGGGAAATCCAGGGCCGCCAGCGTCGCAACCAGATTCCCAATCTCGGCGCTGACAACTTCCAACAGCGCCCCTCCCTTAAATACAAGCGAGCCTTCTTCGTCGACTGGCGCGCCGCCGACCGACTCAAGCGCCGCCTGCTCCCCAATATCGACCTCCTGCTCGACACCAACCTTCCCAACCAGCCCAAAGCCATTGACGGAGACACCTACCGCCGAGCCCTCGCCGCCATCGTCCACCGCCCCTTCCGCGTCGTCCCTTTTTTTGATCCAGGTCCCTGGGGTGGACACTGGATGGAGCGCGTCTGCGGCGT
>JBAUHD010000119.1:0-11711 GCA_049680085.1 Acidobacteriaceae bacterium | reverse complement strand
TTTGCTGCTGAGCCGCGAGGACAGCGCCCATCGCGAACACGATCTGCGGGCTGTTTTCAACGGAGTTCGCTACATCGCGCGGACGGGCAACCAATGGCGTTTCATGCCGCATGACTATCCTCCCTGGCCCGCGATTTTTCAGCAGATGCAGCGCTGGATGAGGGCCGGATGCTTCGAGCGGCTGGTCGAAGACACGCGCATTCTGCTGCGCGAGTTTGCCGGTCGCAAGGGCCAGCCGACGGCGGCCTGCATCGACAGCCGCACCTTGCAATCGACGCCCGAGAGCGGCGCGCGGGCCGGTTATGACGGCGCGAAACGGCGCAAGGGATCGAAGGTCCACATCGCAGTCGACACGCTGGGCCACCTGCTTGCGCTGCGCGTCACTGCCGCCGATCAGGGCGATCGCGCCCAGGTCGAGGCGCTCGCCGAAGACATGGAGCAGGTGACCGGCGGTACGGTGGAGATGGCGTATGTCGATCAGGGCTACACCGGCCAGGCACGGCGGAGGCCGCCCAGAACCACGGTATCCGGCTCGAAGTGGTCAAGCACCCTATGGCCAAACGCGGCTTCGTGCTGCTGCCGCGACGTTGGGTGGTGGAGAGAAGCTTCGCCTGGGCCGCGCGCTTTCGCCGCCTGGCACGCGACTATGAACGTCTCGACACCACGCTCAAAGGATTTCATTACATCGCCTTCGCCTGCCTCATGATCGCTAACATCTTCAAACAACTCGCATGAACTTCATAACAGGCTCTAGAGCATATCTGGGCGACGGACTGCTCGGAATAAGGCCTAATCCCAACCCGCTCTCACAATCGGAAACCGTCGCTGCTGGGTTTGTTTTTTCGAATCCGTCGGGCGGATTTGAAATGGCAGCTCCGGCTCCCTATCCGTTGGGTGCGGACATACGCGTAGGCGGCACGAGCCTGCTGAGTGATGCGGCAAAAGTGAGAGTCGAGCGCCAGACACTGGATCTTCAGAACGCAGAATTGATTACTAAGATGAACTTCGTGACTGCAAGCGGCTTGAAGCTGGCTATCAGAGTAACGCAATTCGCGGTCCGCTCCATACCTTCGCTTTTGTGCGAAGAAATTGAAATCACGGCTTCGCAGGATGCAACCGTGGAGATTGTGCCGCGGATTCAGCACGTGGGAATCCCAGGCACTGTCTATCGAGATGAGGTTCCCGGCAATAAGAAGGAAGCTTCCCTGGTGCTGGGAATGGAGAGCAATCGCAACAGTCGCATCGGAGAGGCGGTTGTGGTTCCGCCGGCACAGCGGCTGGAGAAAGAACGAGACGGGATTTTTCGCCTTGCGCTGCAGGCGGGCAAGATTGGAAGCTTCCGAACCGTCGCCGCTATTGTGACGAGCGCGTACGATTCGCAACCGGACTTGGAGGCGATTCGGGTGGCGAGCTGGGGCGCGATGCTTGGATGGGATGAACTGCGGGTCGAGAACCGCGCGGCGTGGAAGGAGTTGTGGAAAGGACGAGTGGTGGTGGATGGCGATGACGTGGCGCAGCATGCGCTCGACACAGCCTTCTTTTATCTGCACTCGAGCGCGAATGCGGATCTGCTGACGGGAGTGCCGCCGTTCGGCATGAGCCAATGGTCCGACTACGCGGGCCACATATTCTGGGATATGGATAGTTGGGACTTGCCAGCCGTCATGCTGACCGATCCGGAGGCTGCGCGGGCTATGGTGCTTTACCGGGCTCGCGGGCTGGCGACGGCGGAACACAGGGCAGCCGGCTTCGGCATGGTGGGAGCATTTTATCCGTGGGAAGCTGGCTTGGACGGATCAGATCAGACTCCTTCGGAGGCAGAGACCGGCTGGGCGGAGCAGCACATCGTACCCGATGTGGCGGTGGGGGCTTGGGAATATTACGAAGCCACCGGCGACCGGGAGACCCTTCGTCGCGCGGTCTGGCCGATTCTGCGGGAAGTAGCTGAGTGGGTGAGCCACCGCGGTACTTTTACGGCGCGCGGGTATGAAATACGCCACGTGATGGGAGCTAACGAGTGGGTTGCGAACGTATCGAATGATTCGATGGTGAACATGCTGTGCCGAATGGCGCTGCACGATGCGATTGCAGCAGCGGCTGCAATGGGCGTAAAAGCTCCGCCGGAATGGAGCCGAATCGAGAAGGCCATCTTCATCCCGGAGGATCCGGTACGTAACGTAGTGGAGCCGTTCAGCCAAAATGGGCCGCTGCTCTATTTTGATGAGGCGAAGAATCGGTACGAAGTGGTTGATCTGCGCGAGCACCCGGAAGCTTATACGCTTGGCAACATGCAGATGCTGGTGTTTCATGATCCGCCGATTTCGCTGGCGCTCTATCGGAGTACTTGGGCGTATGAAGAGACTCTCCGAACCAAGCGGGCGCCCTCACCCAGTGTCCCGGGTAGCGTGCGCTCACCTGGTTTCTCAATTCCACCGTTTGCGGCTTGTGCGGCAATGTTCGGCGACAGGAGAAAAGCAGCGAACCTGTTCCATTTAGCTGCGATGGAATATGTGACCGGACCATTTGATATTCCGAAGGAATACCGGTCTTATCATGACGGAGCTTACATCACCAACGATGCATCGTTGTTGCTTTCGGCAATGTATGGATTCACCGGAATGCGGATTGCAGAGGGTGACTGGCGGAAGTACCCGGTGAGTCTACCGGAGGGATGGAAGCGGATCGAGATTGATCGGATCTGGATCAAAGGGCGGCCCTGGCATTTGGTCGCGGAACAAGGAAAGCCGCTGATGCTAACTCCAGAGATCGACGGCTTGTCGACCAAAATGGACCGCAGTCGTGGATCGTGGGGTCAAGCGGGAGGGAAGCACATAACTAGCGTCAATTGAGTGCAGAGCATTCATTCGCTCTTCGCTAATGGCCACCGGTGCGGACCCAAGATTGTAAGGAGATTACCCGAGATGCGAATGTGGCGGATGGCCGTGCTGGGCTTAGTTCTCGGAGCAGGATATTTGTGGATACCAAAAGCAGTGGCAGCGCGGTGCAGAGGTACGCACCTGGAGGACACAGCGTTCTGTCTCCAATTTGATGACGCTAGCGCGGGGGTGATGCTTCTGGACCATCCAAGCGACCCCTATCAAACCAACTTTGTGGTTGGAAGTTCCGAGCATCCGGAGTTTGCGGTGGCAGATTCGCGCTGGTTCGGCGATGTAGTGTTCCGCTTTCGAAGAGCAGGCGGCAGTGCATGGCAGCACGCCAGCACGGCACATTCGCGCGATGCGAGAACTATGGAGCAGTCCAGCGCGCCGGGTGTACAACGAATCATCTTTCATTATCGCGCCTCGGCAAGCGCGGACGGAATCCGCGGGTTCGATTTCGATGAGGAATATGAACTCCATGGTGATGTGCTGCTGTGGTCGTTAACGCTGCGTAATGTAACGAATGAGCCGCTGGAGATCGGAGACATCGGATTACCATTGCTCTTCAACACAATCTACGCGCGCGCCCCAAAAACAACCTATCAAAAGCGTGTGATTCGGCACAGCTACATTGCCGGGGACAATTCGTTTATCTATTGGACTCGAGCAAACGGCGTCGGCCCATATCTGCTGATGACGCCACGGAAAGGAACACATCTCGAATTCTTTGAGCCGACGGTGCACGGCAATCACGCGGATTCGACTGATCCTGTCTTTTACCCCCGAAATGCTTGGGGAGGCCTCTATACGGCTTACATTCTCGCTGCGGCCGAGGCACGGGATTTTGAGACTCAGGGGACCTGGAGACAGCCACTTACGTCGAAGGTGCTTACAGCACAGGGTAGTCCGGGTTCATCGGTTACCTATGCTTTCGAATTTCGATGGGCCGCTAATTACCACGCAATCCGTAAACTTTTATATCAGGTCGGTATGATCGATGTGACGGTTGTACCGGGCATGGTGATCCCGACAGATCTTACGGCATTGGTGGCCTTACACACACGCGAGAGCTTAGATGAGGTGAAGGCGGAGTATCCTAAAGCAACGACCGTGACGGCGCTTCCCTTTACGCATAAGAATACCTATATTTACCATATTCGATTTCACCGACTCGGAGAAAACGAGATAAAGATCAGCTTCGGCCACAGCCGCAGGACCGTGCTAGAGTATGACGTTATCGAGCCGCTGGAAACGGTCATTCGCAAGCGATCGAAATTTTTGGTGGAACACCAGCAGGTGCACGATCCGGAGAAGTGGTACGATGGCGAATTTTCGCTATGGGATATGCGTGCCCGTGTGCTGCGGACACCGGACAATCTCGGAGGGCTGGATCCGTACATGGTGGGCGGATCGGATGATCCAGACCTCTGTAAAGCGCCATACATTGCGGCGGTGAACGAGGCCTATCCCAACAATCGGCAGATCGCAGCCGTGGAGTACTATCTCAAGCATTTCGTATGGGGAAAGTTGCAGCGGACTGGGGAAGAGCGCCCATTCCCGTATGGAATTTATGGGTCGCCTAATTGGCATGTTAACCGATTTATCAACATCGGCTATGACTCAGGTGGCAACGGTCGCGAGCACATGTGGAGGACCTTCGATTACACTCACTTGGTGCAACTGTATTATGAAATGTACCGGATCGCGAAGCTATATCCCGAGCGCGTCCATTATCTCGACGCATCCGGGTATCTGGAACGGGCGTACAGAACATCATTGGCCTATTTTCGCGTGCCCTATCATATCCGAATGGGGGCGCCGTGGGACTTTCGTGGCTGGACGGACTGGGCATACACTCAAGGTGCATTCCATGAGGTGTTCATTCCGGATGTAATCGACGCACTCGAGGCCGAGCACCGGCCAGCGGAGGCCAGCGAACTTCGCGCTGAGTGGAATAAGAAGGTGATGTACTTCTTGTACGATGCGCCTTATCCGTACGGCAGCGAAATGTGGTTCGACACTACGGCTTTTGAATCGACTCAAGCAATCGCTCGATATGCTGCGCTGCACGGGATAAAACCGGACAATGGCCTGTGGCGAGACAAAAACAATGGACAGCTTTACTCACATCCGCATGTGGCGGAATCTGATGTGACTCGATTCATGCGACGTGAGATTGAGGGGAACATCGCTGCTCGCGGCACACTGGAAACCAACTACTATCAGCTTGGTAGCGATATTCGGCAGGGAGGGAGCTCCAATTACCTGTTGAGCTACATGACACAAATGGGAGGTTGGGCCGTCCTGGACTACGGCCTTGAGTTCGCAAAGGGCATAGGTCGTGATGATGCGCTGCGACTCGGATATGCCTCGTATCTTGCTGGCTGGGCCCTGGTGAATGCGGGACCTCCGGAGAGCGATTATGGCTATTGGTTCCAAGGGGCGGACGATGACGGAGCTGCGGGATGGGGATTCAATCCCGCGAAATACGGCGGCACCTGGATTCCGGGCGACCGCCTGCAGGCGAGGGGGCTGTGGCCTTATGACGGCGAGATCGACAGCGGGTTTTCAGGCGCGCTGCGGGCTGCGGCGACGATTGTCGTTGACGATCCCATGTTTGGCGTCTTCGCCTATGGCGGTGATGTGCAGAAATTAGGGGCAGCGCTGGAGATCGAATTGCGAGACGGACTGGAACAACGGCTCGATTTGCTAGAGCTCCAGATCCCTCTCCGCATTCACCTCAACCGGGACGGGTTCTCCGGCCGGCAGCGCGTGGAGGTAAACGCGGGATGTATCCGGCTACAGTTCAGAATCGAGTCACGCGATGATACCCCCCATAGCACGACTGTTAGCGCGGATGGATTGACTCCTGGCAATTACGAAGTGAGCGTTGCAAACGGCCGCACAGAGCAGGTCAGGGTTGCTGCGGATGGGCACTGGGAACAACAGCTCCAGTTCGCGCATGCCAATCAGGTGACAGAGCTTCGACTCGATGGGCCTGTAACCGCTCTGAGGAGGCCAAATTGAATGGCATCTAATCTCTCGCCGCATACGCTGGAACGTGTCCAAACGTGAACCCGGAGGCTTCCCGGTCGCCCACGTCCGCACCATGGATGAAGTCGTCGTCCAATCCACCACGCGCCAGGACTTCAATATGCTCCTGCTCTCCATCTTCGGTGCCTGCGCCCTCATCCTCGGCGCCATCGGCATCTACGGACCCACGGCCTACTCCATCCAGCAGCGCACCCATGAGATGGGCATCCGCATGGCGCTTGACGCCGACCGCGCAAAAATCTGCAACCTCGTCGTCCGTCAGGGCGTAACCCTCGCCGTCATCGGTGTCCTGATCGGCATCGCCGCTTCCTTCGGCCTCACCTACCTCATCGCCAGCTTCCTCTACGGGTCACATCATGGGCCCCGCTCGTCTTCATTGGTCGTTCCCATCGTCTTGGCCGCCGTCGCCCTCGCCGCTACCTGGATTCCCGCCCACCGCGCCTCCAGACTCGGCCCCGTGGAAGCTCTTCGCGTCGAGTAATCAGCGGAAAGTCGCGCAGCCGGAGATCCTCCTGCATCCGCTGGCGTAGATCGGCCGAGTACACCTCCTCGGGTGCCCAATACTCCATCGCTACGCTCTGCGCCAGTTGTGCAAGTCACCGAGCTTTAGCGTGCTTGCTGCGAATTGATTTGACTGGCACGACAAGTTCGCCTTTCCCCACATGCCGTGAGAGCCAATGTCCACTGATTAGGGCCTGGTCAGAGACCCACTCTTTCCATCCCTTGCGTGTGTTAGTTGAGGCCCATTTTGCTAAGTACTGTTTGGCCCTCCCGATTGTTTCCAGGTGTTCTTGTTGCCGTTGCTGTTGCATGGAGATTTTGGATGTGTGCTTGCGCCCGCAACGCTGAGAACAGTACACGATTTGACGCCCGGCTTTCTTCACATAATATTTTCCACAATGCTTGCAGGTCCGCCCAATTTCTCGTTGTATGGATTGAGCAGGAAGTAAAAGAACAGCCCGAGTGCGATCTCGAGAGGATCGCCAGGAGACAAGCCCGTTTCCGGACCATCCATGTAAATTAAGTGAGCCCACTGCCCTTAGTGGGAACCATGTATGCACCAACAATGTGCGGCAGGTGAGCCAGCGCAGGATCTTCCGACCACAACTTTTCCACATTGGGACCTGAATCAAACCAGGCTTGAACGAGGCAACGCAATTCCCGAGTAACATCTCGATAGTCCCCTCGTACTTTTTTCCATCCATCTTTTCCTGGAGAAATAAAAGTGAAGAAGTCGGTATTCAGAGAATCGACGAACATCTTCAGGGTGTCCAGCGACGGTGGCCTGCCCGATGTTTTGTACCAGAGAGATAGTTAGTGTAGCGTAACGAACTGGGTAGATATCTCGCCGCCGTCGGGGGTGTGGGGAAGTGTGCTCCGGAATGCCATGGGTTACCATCGCGTCCGCCAGTGTGTCGATCACATCATGGCTGCGCAGCCGCCGCGCCACCCGGATGGCCAGACATTCCCGGGTAAATTCATCGATCAGATTCAGCATGCGCACGCTCCTGCCGTCGTGTGTTCTGGCGCTGACAAAGTCATAACTCCAGACATGATTCCGGCGTTCCGGCCTCAGCCGCACGCACGAACCGTCGTTGAGCCACAACGGCCCGCGCGGCTTCTGCTTCTTCGGTATCCTCAGCCCTTCGCGACGCCAGATTCTCTCGACTCGGGCCTTGCCCACCTGCCAGCCTGCTCGCTGGAGCAGAGCCGTGATCCGGCGATACTCATAACGGCCATACTGGCTCGCCAGTTCGATAATCGCCCGGGTCAGAGCGTCTTCGTCGTTGCGCTGTGTCGGCCGGTAGCGCTGCGTGCCCCGCGGCTGTTTCACCAACTGGCATGCATTCCGCTCACTTCGCCCATGTTCCTGTCGCGCATGGGCCACCGCACAGCGACGTCGCTCCGGGCTTAGAAGTTTCCCCTTGCCAAGGTCCTCCAGCACTTGCTTGTCCAGGCTCAGGTTGGCGACCAGTCGCTTCAGCTTGCCGTTTTCCTGCTCCAGTTCCTTCAGTCGCCTGGCTTGATCGACTTTCAATCCACCGTACTCCCTGCGCCAGCGATAGTAGGTCTGCTCCACGATCCCGGCTTCCTTGCATGCCTGCGCCGTCATCTTTCCATTCGCTACGGCCACTTCCACCTGCCGCAATATCCCTACGATCTGCTCCGGCGTGTATCGCTTCTTCGCCATTTCCTCGGCTCCTTTTGTCCAGTTTCTCTCTTATCTGCTGGTACAAATTTTGCCGGGCATTCCGTCCATTCGCAGTAGCCGCCATTTCAGGCAAAATTTAGCTCGATTTAGCTCAAAAAATGGGTTGAACAGGGGTCAAAACGGGCTATTAGGGAGAAAATAGAGACTTCGCGGGGTCTTCTCAACCCCTTGAAATACAAGCCTTTTACCAATTTTATTGGGGTTTCCTTGACAGGATGGCGGAGAGAGGGGGATTCGAACCCCCGATAGAGCTTTTGACCCTATAACGGTTTAGCAAACCGCCGCCTTCAGCCACTCGGCCATCTCTCCGGCGCGTCTGACACTGAGTATATCGGAAATCCGCGACCGTGCTCACGCATCCGCTTCGCGAACGCCTTTGGCTCATCTTAAAACCGGAGATTCCCCCGTTTCGCGCATCGAAGAGAAGAGCGGCTTCCGGTTCTTCCGGCGCCGCTCGAATTCAAACATCCGGGGGTATGTGCTTATGTCAGGCAGCAATTGGAACACAGATGCGGGCGACGCGAAGGGCGCCATGGCGGGCGGCACGGTGGCGGCATATTTCGCCAATGGCGAGGACGCGCATCGCGCAATCCAGGAACTCGTCGATGAAGGCTTCGACGCCAACCAGATTGGCGCGGCGCTTCACAGCAGCGCCATGGCCGGCTTTTCCTCCCCGTTTGCCGGGCGGCCCGTCAATGATCTGCCCATCCGTCCGCTGGGCGGCCCCGCCGCATCGAACGCGGGTCCGAAGTCCGACACCAGCGCGGTCTTCCCCTGGGGGCTCTCGACCGGCGGAGGCACTCCCTTTGCCGGGTCGCCCACCAGGCCCGGCCCGATTCCCGGCGGCGAAATTCCATCTACGCTGCCCCACGAAATCCCGTCCGAGTTGCCCCACGAGATTCCCAGCGAACTGGCCTCCGATTCCGCAAGCCGCGTGTCTTCCCGCGACTATGCCTATTCCGGCTCGGCATTCGAAAGCTCGTTTTCCGGCATGGGAATTCCGCCGGACCACGCCCGGCGTCTCTCCCGCGAGTTGCAACGCGGCGGCGCGGTGGTAACCATGAAGGCGGGGCCGAAAGCTCCCGCGGCGGAGGAGATTTTGGAGCGCCATCACGGCGTCATCCGCTATGAATCCGCAACCGCCGCCGGGGGCGAGAAACCAAGACGCGCCGAAAACGAGCGCGTGCAGGTCTTCGGGGAAGTTCACCGCGTCTATCCCGGCCAGGTGAAGAGCGATGTGGCCGGCCATGTGCCGACTGAAGACGTGCGCGAGCGGAAGGCCTCCTGAATCCAGTCGAAGTTGGCGGGCCATCCGGGCGGGGCTGCCGCAAGCAGCGCCCGCACCCGCCGACCGGCCGCGGCCGCGCAGCGTTTATAATCAGGCGAAATGAAGGCATACGTCTATGTCACGCTGAAGCAGACCGTGCTTGACCCGCAGGGGCAGGCCGTTCACAATGCTCTAAAAAAAATGCAGTATCGCGGCGTCGAGGACGTGCGCCAGGGCAAGTACTTCGTCCTGCGCCTGGCCGATGGGATGGACCAGGCGGCGGCCCGGTCCGAGGTCGAGCGCATCGCTCGCGAGGTACTCACCAATCCCGTTATTGAAGAGTTCCGGTTTCATCTGGAAGAGGCCTAGCAGCCCGGCGCGAGCCGCGTCTCATACGCGAACCGCGGCCCATGGAAGAGGCAGTCTATGTGCGGAATCGTCGGCTACGTCGGCAGCAAAGAAGTCGTTCCTCTCATCATTGAAGGGCTGCGGCGGCTGGAGTATCGCGGCTACGACTCGGCGGGCATTGCCGTCGGCGGCAACGGCGACGGTTTCGCGCTGCGCCGCGCTCCCGGCAAGCTGAAGAACCTCGAAGAGGTCATCCGCCAGCATCCGCTCCAGGGCACCTACGGCATTGGCCACACCCGCTGGGCCACGCATGGCCGCCCTACCGAGGAGAACGCCCACCCGCACCGCGACTGCACCGGCCGCGTGGTCGTCGTTCACAACGGCATCGTCGAAAACTACCTCGCGCTTAAGCAGGAGCTTGCCGCGCAGGGCCACAAATTCGTAACCGAGACGGATACAGAGGTCATTGCCCACCTCGTCGAGCAGGAGCTGGCCTCCGGCAAATCCATGCTGCTTGAGCAAGCCGTCCGCCACGCCGCCCGCCGCCTCAACGGAGCCTACGCCATCAGCGTCCTCTCGGCGGACGAGCCGGACAAAATCGTCGTTGCCCGCAATGGCCCTCCCGCGGTGGTCGGCCTCGGCGAAGGCGAGTACTTCGTCGCCTCCGACGTGCCGGGGATCCTGCACCACACTCGCAATCTCTACTTCCTCGCGGATGGCGATGTCGCCATCCTTACACGCAACGGCGTCGCGCTCACCGACCTCGACGGCAACCCCATCGAGCGCCCGGTACAGCGCATCACGTGGGACCCGATTCAGGCGGAAAAGGGCGGCTACAAGCACTTCATGCTCAAGGAAATCTTCGAGCAGCCACGCGCCATTCGCGACACCACCCTGGGCCGCATCTCGCTCGACACCGGCAAAGTGTTTCTGGCCGAGATGAAAATCTCCGACGAGGAATTCCGCCGCGCCGGAAAAATCAACATCGCCGCCTGCGGCACAAGCTGGCACGCGGCCACGGCCGGCAAGTTCATGATTGAGCGCCTCGCCCGCGTTCCCGTCGAGGTGGACTATGCCAGCGAGTATCGCTACCGCGACCCCATCGCCGACCCCTCCGCCATTGGCCTGCTGATCACGCAATCCGGCGAAACGGCCGACACCATCGCCGCGCAGCGCGAGATGATCGCCAAAGGCTCCAAGACCATCGCCATCTGCAACGTCGTCGGCGCCATGATCGCCCGCGAGGCCCACGGAGCCATCTACACCCACGCCGGCCCGGAAATCGGTGTCGCCTCCACCAAAGCCTTCACCGCGCAACTGGTCGCCATCTTCCTCTTCGCCGTCCATCTGGCGCAGACGCGCGGCACCCTCTCCGACGTCGAGAGCAAGACGCTGATCGAAGCCCTCAGCCTGCTTCCAGGCAAGGTGAACGACGCCCTCACGAGCGCCGACAGCGTGTGCAAGCAGCTCGCGAAGAGTTATTCGACGGCCCGCGATTTTCTCTTCCTCGGCCGTGGCATCCACTACCCCATCGCGCTCGAAGGCGCGCTCAAGCTGAAGGAAATTTCCTACATCCACGCCGAAGGCTATCCCGCCGGCGAGATGAAGCACGGCCCCAATGCGCTCATTGACGAGACCCTCCCCGTCGTCGTCCTTGCCACAAAAGACGAGGCCAATCGCGACTCGCAGCTGCGCTACGAGAAGACTCTCTCGAACATTCAGGAAGTCACGGCCCGCTCCGGCAAAGTCATCGCTGTCGCCATTGAAGGCGATGACCAGATCGGCCAGCTTGTCGATCATGTCCTCTACGTGCCACCCGCGCCGGAACTGCTGCTGCCCATGCTCGAAGTGGTCCCGCTGCAACTGCTCGCCTACCACATCGCCGTGCGCCGCGGCTGCGACGTGGACCAGCCGCGCAACCTCGCCAAATCCGTCACGGTGGAATAGGTCC
>JBAUHD010000118.1:0-1961 GCA_049680085.1 Acidobacteriaceae bacterium | reverse complement strand
GCTGATAGTTCTTCGACAAGGGATCAAACGTGGCCCACACTGAAATCATCGCGTGAACGTGCTCGTCATGCAGCTTCTTCAGCGTCCCCGGAACATCCGGATAAGCATCCGCGCGAAACTCCGGATCGCCCTGATGCACCCACCAGTACCAGTCCTGCACAATGTTGTCCAAAGGCACGTGGGCCGCGCGATACTCCGCCGCAATGTTCAGCAGCTCCGCCGAGCTCTTGTACCGGTCCTTAGACTGCCAGAACCCATACGCCCACTCGCCATACAGCGGCGCGTGCCCGGTCATGTCGCGAGACTGATGAATGATCTGGTCAATACTCGGCCCATAAAGAAAGTAATAATCAATCGCGTGCGATGCGCTCGACCGAAACCGCATCTCCGACGGAAACCGGTTATCAAAATAAGAAAGCGCCGCCGTGTTCCAGAAAATCCCATACCCGTTCGTCGAGAGCAGCAGCGGAATCGTCACGCTGGTGTTCGCCTGCCCCAGTTCCACCACCCCGCCGCGATAGTTGAACATCCCGTTCTGGTGCTGCCCCAGCCCATACACCGCCTCCCTCACCTCGGTATAGAACTGATCCTCCACGCTGTACAGCGACTCCCCGTTCACCACCGTCTTCGCATACCGGCGCGGCGCATCCTGAAACTCCTGCAACAGCCGATGCCCCTGCTCATCCTCAAACTCAAGATTCCCCCACGCCAGCGCAATCTTCACCTTCAGCGCGCCCGTATCCAACGTAGCCACTGCCGGATTCCAAAGCTTGTCGTTCGCTGACTGCGGCTTCGATTCCGCCGACGGCATCGTCAGCGTAAATTTCTGCGGAGAGCATTTCTCAATCAGCCACGGCTGCTTTTGCGTCGCACCCGCAGCGGAACCATCCGGGCTCGCCACCACATGAATCGACCTCGGCCCGCACACCGTCAGCCGCAGCGTGTCCGTCGCCGTCTTCACCACCACGCCGCCGTTCTCCCGCGTAATCCGAACCTGCGCCCAGGCGGCCCCGCCCAAAAACAATCCCGCCAATGCAGCCGAAAGAAATGCCTGCCTCAAGTTCATCGCTTCCCTCGATATAAAACGGTTTAGCAACATCATATCGGAAGAGGACAGCGATCAGCGGTCGGCCGTCAACCCACCACGGTGTCATCCTGAGCAAAGCGAAGGACCTGCGGTTGCGATACTGGACGCATGGATAGACTCTTCACAGGTGGCCCACTCAAGCCTGCTTTTGGCTTGAGTGGGATACAAACGTCAGCCCCTTCAGCCGGGTGCCCCATTTCTCAATTTTGAGACATGGGTTCCTGAGCCCTGAGCCCTGGTCCCTGAGCCCTGCCCTTACGCCGTCTCCAGCAGTTTCAACCCCTGCAACTCCGCGCACAGATCCCGCAAGTCCGTCTCCAGACGAGCCCCTTCCACCGCATACTCCCCCCGCATCACCGTCAACGCCCGCTGGAAATCGCCGTCTCCCGCAAGCAGCGCCCAGAACCGCCCGCCCACCGCATTCAGCGAGTGATACGTCGAGGTCTCCAGATTCAGCAAAATCGTCTCCGTCCCCACCGTGCGCGACAGCACGGTTTTGGGAATAACAAACTTCTCGGGAGCGGTCGTATCAGCCATCAGCGCACTTTCCTTTCCGGGCCATCTTCGCCACAGAGCACATTTCAACGTTTCGTATCAGGGCACGGCTTCAGCCGTGCCGCAAATCGCTCAAATTGAGTGGGGCTTTAGAGCAAAACCAACATTGGTGTACCCAATGATAAAGCTTGTCATCCCGACCGAAGTTCGCGAAGCGAACGCAGTGGAGGGACCTGCACTTCCCTTGGTGGGTACACCGACACTGGAACCGCTTTAGCCCCTCAGGACCGTTCTTGAATGGCTACCGCATTCTATCGGGGTCAACTGCCTCGATCATAGCGTCCCGCACCGCCGGCAGCCAGCGATATTCGCGCTCGTA
>JBAUHD010000117.1:0-2114 GCA_049680085.1 Acidobacteriaceae bacterium | reverse complement strand
CGCATGGCGGAGTTGATCGACGCCGGGCGCGCAGTCGATATTGTGACGCTGGCCGAAGAACTGGGCCGCCGCAAAGAGGTTGAGGCGGTTGGCGGAGTCGCCTACCTCGCATCACTGACGGAGGGTTTGCCGCGTCGCCTCTCGATAGAAGAGTACGTTCGCATCGTCAAGGACAAGTCGCTGCTGCGGCAGTTGATCCAGATATGTTCGGAGTCCATTACCCGCGCCGCCGATCAGAGCGAGGAAGCGCTTGAGGTGCTCAATGCCGCCGAAAGCTCGCTGCTCGAAGTCACGGAAAAGGGCATCACGCGCGGTTTCACCGGCATTCCGGAGATCGTTCGCGACTCCTTCGGCACCATCGATAACCTATTTAAGGAAGGTCACCGCGAAGTCACTGGGCTCGCGACCCACTTTGACGAGTTTGACCGCATGACGAGCGGCCTCCAGAACTCTGAGCTTACGATCATCGCCGCGCGGCCTTCAATGGGCAAGACGGCGTGGGCCATCAACATCGCACAGAACGCGGCCGTGCGCGGTGGCAAAACGGTCGCCGTGTTCTCGCTCGAAATGAGCAAGGAGTCGCTGCTGCGGCGTATGTTGGCCTCGGAAGCGCTGGTGGATTCGCAGAAGATCCAGAAGGGCTTTCTAGGGCGCGATGACCACGAGAAGCTGTCGTCCGCGCTGGAGCGGCTGGTGGAAGCGCAAATCTACATTGACGACACGCCCGGCATCTCGTTGACGGAGATGCGGGCCAAGGCGCGCCGCCTGCGGCAGACACGCGGTCAGCTTGACCTGATCGTGATCGACTACCTGCAACTAATGAGCGGCAGCACGGGCGGTCCCGGACAGAAACGGTATGAGAACCGCACTCAGGAAGTGTCGTCGATTTCGCGCGGGCTGAAGTCGCTGGCCAAAGAACTCAACATTCCGGTGATTGCGCTGTCGCAGCTTTCGCGCGCATCGGAGCAGCGAGGCGGAGACAAGAAGCCGATGCTGTCGGACCTGCGCGAATCGGGCTCGATTGAGCAGGACGCCGATGTGGTCGCGTTCATCCATCGCGAGAGCTACTACAACCGCGACGAGAACGGCCAGCCCGATCCTGACACGGCGAACAAGGCCGAGATCATTATCGCCAAGCAGCGCAACGGGCCGACGGGGTCGGTGCATCTGGCCTTCCTCTCCAAATGCACGCGCTTCGAGAACCTTGCTTACGGCGAGGGCGGGGATTCCTAGCCGGTCAGAGATATCTCCTCTGCATCTGCGTTGGCGTTGGCCAAAGAAGCATTCAATTCCGACCAGCGGGAGGGCCGCAAAAGCTAACGCTCGGATGGCGCGAAGCGCGTGTGCCCGTGTGGCGAGCACTGGCGTGCGTTCGGCGAATCGGCGATGATGGTTGTCATGTCTACGAAGATCGACCGGCGGAAGTTTGTGGCGTCCATGGCGTTGGCTCCTTTTGCGGCGCATGCATGGGGCGCGGAACATGTTGCATCCAAACTGAGCAAGGGGGCAGGAATGAGCGATGACCGCTTGCTGTTCGTTGGAACGCAAACCACGCCCGGCACCAGCAAGGGCATTTACACCTACCGCTGGAATCCGGAGACGGGCGAGTTGAGCGAACAGGCGCTGGCCGCCGAGGTTGAGATGCCGACGTTTCTGGTGCTTGCTCCTGATGGGAAGCACCTGTATGCGGCCAATGAAGCCGAGGACTTTGAGGGGCATAAGAGCGGAGGCGTTTCGGCGTTCGCCGTACACGGGGCGAAGCTTACGCCGCTGAACGCGGTGCTTACAGGAGGAACCGGGACCTGCTACGTATCGACCGACCACACGGGGCGGGCGGTGTTCTGCGCGAATTACAACAGCGGCAGCGCGTCGTCGTTCCACGTGGATGGATCGGGACGGCTGAGCGAGATGGTTTCGCACTTCCAGTACCACGGGCATGGGCCGGTGGCCGACCGGCAGGAGGGTCCGCACGCACACCGCGTGACGCCTTCGCCGGACAACCGCTATCTCTACGTCAACGATCTTGGGCTGGACCGTCTCCATATCTATAAGCTGGATGCGGCTACGGCGAAGCTCACGCCGAACGATCCGCCGGAGTGGAAGTCGGCGCCGGG
>JBAUHD010000116.1:0-2798 GCA_049680085.1 Acidobacteriaceae bacterium | reverse complement strand
TGGTGCTGGCGCTGGTTCCGACGAAGGGCATTACGCTGCCTCTGATTTCTTACGGCGGGACATCGTTGATTTTCGTGCTGGGGTCGCTCGGCGTGCTGCTGAACATTACAAAAGAAGTGGATTAAGGCGAAAGCATGGGACATAACGCACAGATTCTTGATCAATTCACGCGGCAGGCGGAAGGATTCGCGCGTGCCGAAACCACTCGCAATGAGAACCTGCTGCGGCGAATTGTGGATGCGGCGCAACCGGGCCCCGACGACACAGTGCTGGATGTGGCCTGCGGGCCGGGCGTGGTGGCGTGCGCCTTTGCGCGCGTGACGCGGCACGCGACGGGCATTGACCTGACGCCGGCCATGCTCGAACAGGCGCGCAAGACACAAGCGCAACAGGGGATTCACAATGTGTCCTGGGAGACGGGCGATGCGACGGCTCTTCCTTATCCTGATGGGCATTTTGATATTGTGAGCTGTCGATTCGCCTTTCATCACCTTCCGGACCCGCTGGCGGCGCTCAAGGAAATGGCTCGGGTTTGCCGGGGCGGTGGCCGCGTGGTGGTCGCCGATAGCGCGCCTGAAGCGGGCAAAGCCGATGGTTTTAACCGGGTGGAGCGTTTGCGTGAGCCATCCCATACGCGCGCCATGCCGCCGGAGGAGCTTGCCGGGCTCTTTGCAGCCGCCGGACTGCCGCACCCCAGGATTGAGATCTTTCGCTTGCCCAACGATCTCGATTCACTTCTTGGGCATTCGGTTCCCCGAGAAGGGGATGCCCTTCGCGTCCGGACGCTGATTGAACAGGCCCTGGCGGAGGATTTTCTGGACATGGCTCCCGTTCGCATGGACGGAAAGGTATTTCTCTCCTTTCCGGTTGCAATTGTTTCGGCACAAAAAACTGTATGAAGTCGGAGCCGAGGATCGCCATTGCCGGAGGCGGCACGGGAGGGCATATCATTCCCGCGCTGGCCATTGCCGATGAGTTGAAGGCGGACTGCCGCGCGGAGATTTTGTTTATCGGAACGCCGCGCGGGCTGGAGTCGCGGCTGGTTCCGGCGGCGGGGTACGCGCTGCGGATGATCGAAGTGGGCCAGCTCAAGAACGTTTCGCTGGCCACGCGCGCACGCACGCTGCTGGACCTGCCAATGGGCCTGATGCGATGCCGCAAACTGCTGCGGGAGTTCCGGCCCGACGCGGTGGTGGGCGTGGGAGGATATGCTTCGGGTCCGGCTATGGGCGCGGCGATTCTTCTGGGAATTCCGACGCTGGCCTTTGAGCCGAACGCCTATCCGGGGCTGGCGAACCGGCTGGTGGGCCGATGGGTGAAGGCCGCCGCGGTGAACTTTGCTCCGGCGGCGAAGTATTTTCGCAACGCGCAGGTTACGGGGATTCCGGTTCGGGAGGAATTTTTCCGGCTGCGGCCGCGACCGGCGGACGCGCCGCCGCATCTGCTGGTGTTCGGCGGCAGCCAGGGCGCGCGCGCGCTGAATACGGCGATGCCGCGGATCGCGGCCTCGCTGCTGGAGGCGGTTCCGGGACTGACGATTTTGCACCAGGCCGGGGCGCGCCACGCGGAGTCCACGCTGGCGGACTACGCGGCGAGCGGCGCGCCGCCGGAGCGCTGGCAGGTCCATGCGTTTCTGGACGACATGCCGCGCCGGTTCGAGGCCGCCGATCTGGTGCTGGCGCGCAGCGGCGCGAGCACGGTGGCGGAGCTGGCGGCGGCCGGCAAGCCTTCACTGCTCATTCCGTTTCCGCAGGCGGCGGACGACCATCAACGCAGGAACGCCGAGGCGCTGGCTGAGGCGGGGGCGGCGCGAATGATGCTGGAAAAGGAGCTTACGCCGGAAGCGCTGCGCGAAGCCGTGGTTCGGATGATCGGAGACCGCGCGGGGCTGGAGCGGATGGGGGAGCAGGCGCGGACGATGGCGCATCCGGATGCGACGCGGCGGATCGCGGAGATGGCGCGGCGGATGATGCGCGCATAAGAGAAAGGCCCATTCCGGGGAATGGGCCTTTGCTGTTAGGTTGAGTTGAAGCGGTTCGGATTAGCGGCGTCCGCCGTGTCCACCGCCGCCGTGTCCGCCTCCACCGCTGTGTCCACCACCACCGTGGAAGCCGCCGCCGCCACCGCCGCCATGGAAGCTACCGCCACCGCCGTGGAACCCACCACGGCTGGAAGCCGCGCCGAAGCTTCGTGATGATCCGCCCCGGCTGGGTGCCGCGCCGAAGTTGCGGGAGCCGCTGAATCCGCGGTTTCCATTAAAGCTGCGGTTGCCGCTGAAGCTACGATTTCCATTAAAGCCGCGGTTGCCGGTAAAGCTGCGGTTTCCGCCATAACTCCGGGCTCCGTTGAAGCCGCGATTTCCGTTGAAGCTGCGGTTCCCGTTGAAGTTGCGATTTCCGCCATAGGCGCTGCGGTAGTTGGAGTTGCCGCGGAATGTGGTCGCGCCACGGTTCGAGCCGCGGTTGTTGTAGAAGGGGCGGATGGCCTGGCGTCCGTGTTCTCCGTATGCGCCGCGTCCGTAGTTGCCGCGTCCGTAGTATCCGCCGCGGTTATATCCGTAGCGTCCATCACGACCGCGCCAGCCGCGATCTCCCCAGCCGCGATCATGCCAGCCGTGTCCATACCAGCCGTTTCCGCGCCATCCGTACCAGCCGATGTTGCTGTAGCCCCCTCCCCAGGGACGTCCATACCAGCCTGAGTACCAGGGGCCGGCGCCAATGAAGGCACCGTCGTAGAACCAGTCATCTCCGTAGTAGCCATAGGGGACGCAGGCGTAAGGATAGTAGGAATAGTATCCC